>CAZLBS010000044.1:0-12934 GCA_964557505.1 uncultured Nitrospiraceae bacterium
TGTCGGGGCTGATGCTAAAGTTGGCGAAGACGTCGCCATTTGAGGCAAGCGGGGGATTCAGCTTCACCGAAAGCCCGCCGCTGATGGGCACACTGAACAACTCCACGACATCATCAAAAAGCTGGTCAGAAAGATAAATCACACGACTGCTATCGGGGCTGACCAGAAATGACTCGAACACGTTGCGGCCGGGGGGCAGGGGAGCGTTTAGCTGCGTCTCGGGGCCCCCGCCAATCGGGACGCTGAATAGCTCGTTCTCGCCCACTGTCGTCTGGTCCGCCCGGTACACGACCGTCGCGCTGTCCGGACTTATTACGAATGACGACACGCTGCCGCCCGAGACGAGCAGGCCATTCAACCGTGTGGGCGCGCCCCCCATGATGGGCACGCTGAACAATTCAATAACCCCAGCCGTGTTCTGATCGGCAAGGTACACGACCGTCGTGCCGTCCGGACTCATCCGCATCCCCGGCTCTACCTTGCCATTCGCCGGCAGCGGGCCGTTTAGTTGCACCGGCGTACCCCCGGTGATCGGCACGCTGAACAGCTCGACGACGCCATTTGCATTCTCGTTCGCCCGGTACACAACAGTGCCGCCATCCGGGCTTATCTCGAACGTCTCTTCTACGTTGCGATCAGTATTCGGAAAATTCTCATTAAGCGCAGCATTCCTGATGACTTGAGCGTTGGCATTGACTGCAACTCCTACGAGCGCGCACCCAACCATGACCCATACCAGGCCATATGCGCAGCAGGTCTGCCGGCCTCCTGCAGCAACAAACATGGATCTCCCCCTCGGAAATCTTACTAACTTTTCGGAACAACGAACCCGACATTTATTTCATAGTTGCGCGCACATGTCAATAGCCAGTGAAAATACAAAAACTACATTATATAGAAATCACAAAGCGCCGGGAAGGTCGTGCCTTCCCGGCGCTGTGGCTAACATGGGTTAGGAATTGGTTATGCTTCGCAGCATCCCGCGCTGCATTCGCAGGCTTCGCCGCAGTCGCACTCGCTGGCACAGTCGCACGCTTCACAGGCGCAATCCACACACTCGCAAGCGCTTGCGCAGTCGCACGCGCCACACGTGCAGTCGATGCACGCACAAGCTGAGCCGCAGCAGCATGCCGCTTCCGCCTGCGCCGAGGGCATCGCCATTGCAGCGCCCAAGGCCAACGTCATGACCACCATCGCAATCATCGTCCACTTCAAGCACATCATGGTATCTTCGCTCCATAAGGTGTTGTCTTGGCCACCGGGCACAATGCTCCCGAAGCGGCCTCCAGTTCGTTCTTGATTCAGATGCAGACGGGAAAGGCGGAGCGAAAGATCAGATTCGATAAACGCAGTGGTGGGTTTGAAGGGTGCGGTTGGACAACCGTGGGGCCGCGTCTCGAGCCCTCATGGTCTGTGGCGAATCGGAGAAGGCGTTGAGCGCAGCCGCAGGCAGGTAATAAAGGACAACTGCGGAAGCCACATCATCGCGTGGTGCAACGGCAGGGGCGCTGACCGCGTTTGCCGGAGCTTGGGCACAGCCATCGCAGACACAAGCGGCCACGCCGCAGCAAGTCCCTGAAGACTCAGCCTCTTCTGCCAATCCACAACAATGGCACGCGGCAGTTTGTACAGGCTCATCCACGCCGCAGCACGAAGAAGTTTCCGGCGCCGCCTGAACGCTGCCGCAAGACGTGCCGCAGCCCTGTGCTAACGCGTGCACGGGCAGCAGCCCCAGGCCAACAAGGGCAAGTGTTGCGGCTATGTAACGAATAACGGCGTTCATGCTTAGACCAGTATGACAAGCGCGCAGCGTTGCGTCAATGTTTTTAAATCTGATGCAAGTCTTACCTGCGCTATGGTAGCCTAAATCCTTTGCAGGGGGAAACGCTGGCAGGGTGCTATTTCATCCTGCCGCCCGGGCGGCGCATCCGCTAAGGAGATGGTCATATGCCCAATGCACGCATCGTGGGGACAGGCAGCTTTCTGCCCGAAAAAATCTACACCAACAAAGACATGGAGTCCCTCTGCGATACCACCGAAGACTGGATCGAGCAACGAACGGGCATCAAACAGCGGCATATCGCAAACGAAGGCGAAGGCCTGTCTGACCTGATTCTGCCAGCGGCCAAAGCCGCGCTCGAAGCCGCGGGCATCGAGCCCGAGCAACTCGATATGGTCACGGTGAGCACCATCAGCGCCGACCATTTCTTCCCCTCCACTGCCTCCATCGTGCAAGACGCCCTCGGCGCCTCCAAGGCCGGCGCCATGGATCTCAATGCCGCCTGCTCCGGCTTCATGTATGGGCTCTCGACCGCCAACGCCTTTATCCGTACAGGCCAAGCCAAGACATGCTTGGTCTGCGCCGGCGAACTCATTTCCAACCGCGTCGATTGGTCCAACCGAGATACCGGCGTGCTGTTCGGAGACGGAGCCGGAGCCGTCGTAGTCACGGCGCACGAAGGCGAAGAGGGCATCCTTTCAAGCTACTTGCGAAGCGACGGCAGCGGCAAGGAAATGCTCTGGCTCCCCGTCGGCGGGTCAAAGACCCCCCTCACGGAGGAACACTGGCTTCCCGGCGGACGTATGACGGTGCACATGAAGGGCCGCGACCTCTTCAAAAGGGCCATCATCGAATTCGGCGATGCCATCAAGCGAGCCGTCATCGACAGCGGCGTCGCCCCGGAAGACATCAGCCTCTTCGTGCCCCACCAGGCAAATGCCCGCATTATCACCGCCGTCGCCGAAAGGCTCGGCATTCCAGAAGACCGCATCGTCATCAACATTGACCGGCAGGCCAACACTGTCGCCGGCACCATCCCAATCGCGCTCGACGAAGCCGTGCGAGACGGGCGCCTCAAACCTGGCGATATCGTGCTCATGGCCGGCTTTGGCGCTGGCCTAACCT
Source organism: uncultured Nitrospiraceae bacterium (assembly GCA_964557505.1). Lineage (GTDB taxonomy): Bacteria > Hydrogenedentota > Hydrogenedentia > Hydrogenedentales > CAZLBS01 > CAZLBS01. Next base: position 2,906 of record CAZLBS010000044.1, read on the forward strand.
GGGGCTCGCTCATGGTGCGCTGGTAGCCGCCTGCGCGGCGCCGGCAACCCTCTATTTGCATGTCCACCAAGCGTCCTAAATCATCCGCTCAGAAGCGCTCCGCGCATGAGGGAAAGCCGCTTGCCGATACTCCCGTGAGCGAGCTTATCGACCGGCTCCCCTTGGAGCGCGGAGTACTCGCGCTCATCCTCGCCTTCGGACTCCTCTGGGGCCTGTTCACCATCACGCATGCCTATACCCCCGGCCTCCAAGAAATCGCCGGTGTCGACCCTGTCAGCTACTACAGCTACGCTCGCAGCATCCTCTTTGACCTTGATGTCGATTTCGAAAACGAATACCGCGCTCTCTTGCACGCTGTCAGTGAGGGTAATCCCCTTGTCGACCCCGATGCCGGAAGAGCCCCCACCGGCCTGCCCAATAATGCATTCGCAATCGGCCCGGGCCTTCTCTGGCTTCCCTGGCTTGCCGCCGCGCATCTCTTCGCCGGCGGCAACGTCCCTGCTGATGGGCTCTCACAGCCCTACTTCACCGCCGTCTCCTACGCGAACATGACCTACGCCTTCGCCGGCGTCCTTCTCATGTACCTGGCCTTGCGCATGAAGTTCCGCCCATGGGAAAGCGCCATCGCGGCATTCGCGGCCTGGCTCTGCTCGCCCCTCCTCTACTACATGTTCGCCGTCGAAGTCATGGCGCACGCCACTTCCTTCTTCGCCATGGCCCTGTTTTTCTTCTGCTGGATCAAATGGCGCTTCACGACCGAGTGGTGGCCTTGGGCCGTCATGGGGCTCGCCCTAGGAATGGCCGCCCTCATGCGCTGGCAAAATGCCGCGTTCGGCATGGTCTTGGCCTTCGACCTGATCGGCCGCGGCAGGACGCCGGAGCACTTCGGCAAGCTGGCCCTCGCAGCGGCCGCAAGCATGGTTGCCTTCACCCCGCAAATGCTCGCCTGGTGGACCATCTACGGGTCGCCTCTCACCATTCCACAAGGCGGCGGATTCTTCACGTGGTGGCAGCCCGACCTCATCGGCGTCTTCTTTTCACTCAACTACGGCATGCTGGTCTGGACGCCCCTGCTCGTCGCGGGCATCGTGGGCCTGTTCTTCATCCCAAACAAAGACCGCTTCTTCTACATCGGAATTCTGGCAGCCGTCCTCTTTCAGGTGTATGTGCAATCCGCCGTCGGCGACGCCGGCTGGTCATACGGCATGCGCCGCCTCGTCAATTGCACGCCCTTTTTCGCCGTTGGGTTCATCCTGCTCATGCGCCAGATCGGCTGGCATCCCCGCGTCTGGACCCCAGTCGTCGCCCTTTTCGCGATTTGGAACAGCCTCTTCGCCATGCAATACGCCGGCATCATCGATGGCTACTACGTCCAAGAGGCCATCGACGAAATGAAAGCCGAGCACGGCCTCACCGTCGAGGAACTGCGTGTACGCAATTTCCTCCCCGATGGAACCCCATTCGACTTCCAGTCGTTCACCGACGCCCACCGCTTCCCAAGAGGCGAACCCCTCGATGCAGGCGAACTCATCTGGGACAAGCGCATCGTCCTCGGCGAAACATTCAACATGATCATCCTGCTCGGGGATATACAAGGGAGCTAATCGAGCCGGAAAACCCGTCTGGCAGCTGAGAAAGGCGCCATACCTTGCCGAAGAGGGCCCGTCTTCGCTGCTATCTATTCGACTGAGGCTCCCCGCCGGCAAACTCCTCCGGGTACCGGTGCCGGCGCATGAGCATCCCTCCGCTAAGGTTGCGCACCGCTTCGAAGCCTTCGCCCTTCAAAATGCGTGTGGCCGTGTGCGCGCGCTTGCCAGAATGGCACGTCACCACAAGAGGCATGGACTTATCGAGTTCGCCCAGCCGCGCGCGCAATTCCGGCAGCGGAATGTGCATAATGTCAGGCAGCGCGAAGTCATCTACCTCATCCTGGTTGCGCACGTCCAATACCTGCCATCCTTCAAGCGAGGCATCGGCTTCCGTGATCTCCGCGAAATGCGCGAGATCGTTTTGCGCCACAAACGCCGCGATGTGAACCGGGTCTTTGGCACTGCCGAACGGCGGCGCATAGGCAAGGTCAAGCCCCGCCAAGTCGTCCACCGACGCGCCAAGCGAGATGGCCGTGGCAATCACGTCGATGCGCTTGTCTACGCCCTCTCCGCCGCACGCTTGCGCGCCGAGCACCTTGCCCGTATCGGGCGCGTAGACGAGCTTCAGCAAGATCGTTTGGGCGCCTGGAAAGTAGCCCGCATGGTTGCCCGCCGCGATGATGACGCTCCGCGCATCGATGCCTGCCTTCTTTGCCGCCTTGCTGCTGAGCCCTGTGATGCCCGCCGCCTTGTCGAAGACGCGCACGATGGCCGTGCCGAGCGGCGGCGTCATGGGGGTGGCCTTGCCCGTGGCCGCATGCTCTCCCGCGATGCGTCCGCCCCGGTTGGCCGGCCCCGCAAGAGGTATCCGAACGGGCCGCTGCAACACGCCATGCATATACTCAACCGAATCGCCCACCGCATAGATGTCGGGGTCCGAGGTTTGGCAATGCGCGTTAATGCTAATGCCGCCACTCGAGCCCAAGGCAAGGCCGGCCGCTTCGGCCAAGGCCGCGTTTGGGCGAACGCCAATCCCCATGATGACCATATCGGCATGCAGGCGGTTCCCCGCGCTCGTGGTTACCGCATGTGCCGGGCCATCCGGCGCATCGATGCTTTCAATGCCTTGGCCAAGATACAGTTCCACGCCCTCGACCCGGCAGACCTCCTCCAGCGGGCGCGCCATCTCCGGGTCCAACGGAACGAGCACCTGAGGCGCCAACTCGACCAGCGCCACTTCGATGTCCAGCCGCCGAAGCTGCTCGACCATTTCCAAGCCAATGAACCCGGCCCCCACAACCACCGCCCGCTGCACTTTCGCTCGCTCGATATAGCTCTTAATTGCGTCTGTATCGTCAAGATTTCGAAGCGTAAACACATTGGCCGCTTGGGCATGCGGGATAGGCGGGACAATCGGTGCTGCGCCAGGCGTCACAATCAGCTTGTCGTACGCCAGCTCATAACCGTGGCCGGCGTCCCGGTCCTGCACGGCAACGGTCTTCCGCGTGCGGTCAATCGACGTCACTTCATGACGCGTCCGAACATCTATCTTGAACTGCGTCCGGAACAATTCCGGCGTCGCGACTAAGAGTTTGTCGCGCTCGGTGATCTCTCCGCCGATGTAGTAGGGCAACCCACAATTCGCAAACGAGACGTACGAGTCCCGCTCGAGCAATATAATGTTGGCGTGTTCATCGCAGCGGCGTGCACGCGCGGCCGCGCTCGCCCCGCCCGCTACGCCGCCAATCACCACGATCGTCAAAGATGCTTTGCTCATGGCAGGTTCCTTTCCCCTGGGTTTCGCTGAATCCCACCACCTCCCATGCTAGGCCTTTGCGAAGAATGGTGCAACGCAGCCGCTGCGGAACCAAGCACTAAAGAATCAGCATCGTGTCCCCATAACTGTAAAACCGCATCTCTTCCGCCACGGCCCGCTCATATGCCCGCCGCATCAGCGCCGTGCCCCCGAACGCATAGACCAGCGCAAGCAAACTGGACCTCGGCAGATGAAAATTCGTTTGCAAGACATCGACCCCTCCGAAGCGATAGGGCGGATAAATGTACAACGACGTTTCACCTTCTCCCGGGAAGAATGTCTCTTGCGCGCATTGCGTCTCGAGAACCCGCGTCACCGTCGTGCCTGCCGCCACGATGCGCCTGCCATGCTGACGCGCCCGGTTCAAGGTCTGTACCGTTTCCTCGGGAAGGCAAAACACTTCCGAGTCGACCACATGCTCGGTTACCTCTTCGCTTTGAATGGGCTTGAAGGTGCCATACCCCACATGCAGCGTCAGCGTGGCCCGTTCGATTCCCCGCTCCGAAAGCGCCTCAAAGACCTCAGGCGTGTAGTGCAACCCAGCCGTTGGCGCCGCAACCGCACCCGGCTTCTCCGCATAGACCGTTTGATAGCGCGTCAGGTCCGACGCATCCGGCGTGCCGCGCGCGATATACGGCGGCAGTGGGATTTCCCCAGACCGCTCCAGATAGCCCAGTACGTCTGCCTCATCGAAGCAAACCCGCCGCGCGCCGCCAGACAGCGCTTCCATCACGCGCGCCGCCATCCCTGATGGCAAACGGATCTCTGTGCCGGGCTTGACGCGCGCCGAAGGTTTAACCAGCGCGCGCCAAACACCCTGCGTCAATTCCTGCAGGAGAAAGAGTTCGACACGCCCCCCGCTAGGCTTCGTGCCGTAGAGGCGCGCCCGAATCACCTTGGTGTCATTCAACACCAACACATCTCCCGCATCCAGGTACCCCGGAAGATTGCTGAAGCGGTCCAGATAGATTTCTTCGGCGAGGCGGTCTACCACCATCAATCGAGCGCTGTCGCGGGGATCGGCCGGATGCTGAGCAATGAGGTGGCCGGGCAAGTCATAGTCGAGGTCGGAAATATGCATCGGACGCAGGCACCCTGAATTCACGGAATGATGACGGCAACCAGCCCAAGTGCGCAACAATGCCTCCGCATGCGCTTAAGATAGCCCCCAGCACTGCTCCCAGCCAACGAATCCCGAGCCCAAAAAAAAGCAGTTGACATGCCCTCGAGCGGCGAATACCATTTCGCGGTGGAACACCAGGGAGGGGCATCGCCTGCCGCCTGGGGCCGGACGTTTCAGGTGAAGCGTCTGGGTGGACAAGTGCTACAAGCGAGGAGACGACACGAGATGCAGAAAGACCTTATCGACGACATCACCGATCCGGGGGATCCGATTTTCTACCTCTTCTGGCTCACGGTGTGGTTTGCATGGCCGCTTTGGGTTGGCTACTACATCTTCGACGAATTCTTTTAGGCCCAGCTTTTTGGCCACGGGGAGGCGCTCCTGGCAGTGCCTCCCCGTGGGTTTTGCCTCTCCGAGGCAGGGCAGCACCCCATGCGGCAAGAGTTGTTCGACGAAATCTTCGACCCTTCCGGACCCCTCTTCTGGGGCTTTTGGGCGAGCGTAATCTTCCTCGCCCCTATCGCCGTGCCATTCTGGATTGTGTACGCCTTAGCCGACTAAACCGCGCATAACCTCCCGCAGCAATGCCCCACTGGGTGCTATGATATGTTTTGATATGAGCATCCTGCCGCCACGCTTCGGCCGCGAGAACCCTCCTGAGAAGCCCGAACGGCGCACTCGGGGCGCTCGCTTGCGAACAAACCGGGCCGCCCTTGTGGCCGCGCCGCACCGCCCGGACCGCATCATTCAAGGACACGTCTCAGATATCAGCCGCGAAGGGCTTCGGCTCGAAACCGCCCGCCCTATCCCGCCCGGCACGCGGCTCGAGATTGAGTTGTATCCTGGCGCCGACGCACTCAAAGACCGGCCTGCCTGCATTATGGGAGAAGCCGTGCATGCCGCCCTGCTCCCCTCGGGCGCGTATGCCACAGGCGTCCGCATCCTGCTCCCCGCCGACGCTATTCCTGAGGTTCCGTCTGAAGAGGCTGCTGGCGAACCTCCGCGGCCTCTCCCCGCGGATATCCGAATGGCGCCCGGAGATCAGCAGCGCACCCGGAAGGCTTCATTCCTCTGGCTGTTGACCTTGCTCCCGATGCTGCTGTGCATGCTGGCGCTCATCATCTGGCTTCGCATGAGGCCCTCTTCCATAGCGGAACCGGACGGCGTTGCCCCTGCTTCCGGCATGGCTGACCCGCTCGAGCCAGGACTGCCCGCCAATGCTGCGCTCGAAGAAGCCAAAGACGCCGCAGATGATGCGCGCGCACCCTCAGACGTCATCGGCGCTGAGCCGGACCAAATGTCCGAGCCGGGCCGTTCAGCCGATGCCCTGCTTGCGCGGGCGTGGGACGCCTTTACGGCAGGTCTCGTAGATAATGCGGCCGCACTCTTTGAACAAGCAGCTGCAAAGCCCGAAGCGCTTCCTCAGCACAGAGCGCTGGCCCGCATGGGCGCGGTCCAAATGCTGGCGGCCTCGGGCCGTTTTGATGCCGCCCTCATGGAACTCGAGCCGCTCATCGCCAATCCAGAACCCTTGCCTCACCGATGGCGGCAATATGCCGAGTCTTTGCATGATGCGTTGTCGGGCGAAGATCGCGGCGGCGCCGGGCCTGCGCTGCTCGCAAGCGTCGTCTGGCTCGAACACGTATTTCGCGCCACGGGCTATGGCGAACTGTCTGCACACGCAGAGCATCTTAACGGACAAGGTGGTGGGGGAGAGGTCATCATCATTGACAGAAAGCAGCATCTGCTGACGCTGTATGATGAAGATGGCGAGCCCGTGTTCGAAGCGCCCGTAGGAATTGGAGCCGCCGGCTCCACGCCCGAGGGCCGCTTCCGCGTCATCTCCCGCATCCAGCACCCCACATGGTGGAACGGAAAAGAAGGCGTACCCCCTGGCGATCCGCAAAATCCCCTGGGCCGCTACTGGCTTGGCTTAGGCGGTCCCGCGGGGGCTACGAGCTATGGCATCCACGAGGCCCAATCCCCAGCGGACATCGGGGCCGGTGTAAGCGCGGGCTGCGTACGCATGCGGCCCAATGATTGTCAGCGGCTGTTCGACTTAGCGCCGGAAGGCACGGTCGTCATTATCGAATAGCCTCCTCATCGACGGCCAGCTACGAACGGGCAAGCGCGGCCTCGCGGCGCTTAAGCAACTGCTCATACTGCCGGATGCGCTTGTCGAAATACTGCATCAACAATTCGTGCAGTTCCGCATTTGCTGCTGCAATCAAGGACTGCTGATTGGCAACGGCCGTATCCAGCAGCAAGACCTCATCAAAGCTCTTGCCATATGCATCCGTCACTACGCAGCCAGCTTCCTGCGCAATCAGCACCGAAGCCGCGATGTCATAGGGCGCGATGCCCATGATGCTGCCGCGCCCGGCATTGATGAAATGGTCTTCGACCGCCGACGGAATGTCCCGCAAAAAGCGGTTCGCGAAGTCCACGCAGGCATCCAACTGGTTGGTCAGCAAGCGGGTCAAGGAGAACGACGTGCTGTTGCACGCAAAGAATCCGCCTTTCAGCGTGGTCAAGTCGATGAACTTTGCCGCCGTACCGAAGATCAATTCGGCCGGGCGCGCGGGCACCGTCATTGACCAGCTCAGCATCTCCAGGTCTTCCTTCCCGCGCAGCTCCGAAAGCTTTGGACGGACGTTCTTCCCATTTTGATAGATTCGCGCCCCTTTGCCGCGCTCCGCGTAGAAGGTGCGGTTGCCCATGATCTCGACTATGCAACCGTTCTCAACGTCCGCCATCGTTGGCCGCTCGATCACCCGTGTGCTCGCAACGCTTACCACGCAGCTCTCGAAACCGCTTTTCGCCGCCCGCGTGCCGTCGATCGGGTCGATGACCAAGAGGTGCTGAGGTTGGCCGCTGGTAAACGTGGTATAGCCGCTGTCTTCAGAGTAGTACGCCACCGGCAGGCGGGCTTCCTTCAAGAATTGCAGCAAGGCCTTCTCGGCAACCTTATCCAGCTTGAAGGTGGCATCCCCGCTGGTCGCCACTCCGACAACCTCGCGCCCCTTCGCCGTCGAGACATGCGGCAACACGAAGTCGCGAATGTGCCGGCCGAGTTCAATCAGAAAGTCGCGTGGAAGCGGCTTATTGGGCGAGATGCTGTGCTTCGGCGCACTGCTTTCCGCGCGCGTAATGATGGCCCGCGAGGCCCCGGCCTCTCCTGTAATGCCGCGAACCGAGGTGCGGGCTGGCTGACGCTCATCCTCAGGAGCCTCGGCTTCCTTCACGCTGACCGTCTCCTCCACCGGAGCGGCCTTTTTGGCACTCGTCTTTTTCTTCGACGGCTTGGAGCCTTTGCTCGAAGAAGAGGCGGCGGTGGATTCGCCCGAAGATGCTGGCCGGCTTTTGTTCTGCTTGCCGGCCGTCTTCGACGATGCTGGTTTTCGCTTCGATTCCGCCATTCCAAGCCCTCAGTTGGCCAACGCGTTCGCCGCTTCTCGCATGCATGCGGACCCTCCGCAGCCCATGGCGGGAAACACTGTGGGTTGGCACAGAAAAGCGGAGCGCCTCGACCGTGCCGTTTTGGCAGCAGCAGGCAGCCCCCTACGCCCTACGCTTAAGCGGCATCGTAACAACTTTGTTTGGAAATGTCTAGAACACGGCAACGCGCCGTCGCTCGTCCCGAAGGCTAACTCATTCACCGTAAGCTACTTAGCGCCGCCAGCCAACGCCTGTTAGCGGTTAAGCGCCGCCATGCCCTAGAACATGGCCCCCGCAGAAACAGCACCCAGCAAATTCTGGTTGCGCTCAATCTGCGAGCGGAAGCGCGAGAGATCGCTCTCGCCGCATGGTCGATCAGATGGGTGGCGGCAAGGAGCCGCGGCAGTTGCTCCGCCGTGTCCGGAGTGCGGTGATACCGCACGGCAAAGGCCAATTCGCTAGGCAGGTTCCACTTCTCAATGAGCCAGGCCCCCGCCTCGCAATGCGTATGCCCTTCGAGAACCTCTCGCTCCGCGTCGAGCAGCGGCATGTCATGTTCCTTCATCAACCGCAAAATAGCCGCCAAATAATGCGGAAAATGCTGCGCGAGCACAGCCAGGCCCAAGCTATGGAGCAGTCCCGCGACATGTGCTCCTGCAATGCGCTTCGCGTCGGTGGCGCTCTGTGTTTCGATGTGACTGCCGATGATGCTCGACGCCATGCTGTGCTTCCACAACATGCCGAGCGTGCGCACCCGCTCCCGGCTCATCCCCAATGTGTTGATGACCGAAATGGCCAACGCAAGCCGCTCGACCTCCGCGAATCCAAGAATCACCACGGCTTCCGAAACCGTCATGATTTGGCGTTGAAATCCATAATAGGCCGAGTTCACCAGCCGCAGGAGGCTTGCCGTTAGTGCTTGGTCTTGCTCGATTTCCGTCGCCAGGTCGAGCGCCGTCGAGTTCTCGTCATCCACGATGGCCAAGATTCGGGCCATGACCCGCGGCAACGTCCCGATCTCGTCGATCGACTTAATGGCATCTTCGAGGCGTTCCGGGTCCAAATGGTCGCGTTTTGGTTGCATGATAAGCCCCGCCTCCACCCCCCTTCTGTACAGACATGCGTATCTAGCAGGACTTTACCCCATGGCCCCGCAACCCGTCCACTGTCAATACTGCGCTTTACTATTAATCCAGTGGAAGGGGCGGCGGATTCCGGCCGGGCAAATGCACGCGCGGCCGTTCCCGCACCGGTGTGGCGGCGCGAGGCGGGGAAGGGGAAGAAGCCGGGGGAGGGGGCGCCAGCCCCGCATGCGCTTGTGCACGCTCCGCCGCGGCCGTTCCGCCCTGCCACGCTTCGCTGTAACGTTGCCGCATGGCGATGTCTCGCGCGACCATGCACAGCGCAACGAGAAACCAGAAGGGCCCCATGATACGCACGATCAAAAACGACACCGTTCCGAACGAATGCACGATGAGGCCCACCGTCGCCGCGAACAAGCCGGCCGCCAAGCCCATGATGAAGGGGTCTCGCGTCCAGTGCAGCGTTTGCAGGCTGCAGCGAAGCACGAGGAATTGCAGCAACAAGAATGCCGCGAGCCCCACAAGCCCCGTCTCGATAATCACGCGCGCGTATTGGCTGTCCAACACGCGGTCCCAGTAAATGCCCCCGCCCAGAAACGGCCATACCTTCAGGTTATGCTGCACTTTGTACCAGACATAGATGCGCTCGTACGTCGACTTGTCGACTTGGTAACCCGTCTCCTGGCCCAGGAGCTTCACCTCTTTGCCGCTGCCCTGCTGAAAGGTGTAGTTCACGCGGTCGCGCACATCTTCGGGCATGACGAAAGGAGATATGGCCAGCGCGATCATCACGGCGAGAATCAGCGAGGTGCGGCGGGTGACCAGGCCAAGCGTGATGCTCGCCGCAATCAATGCCAAATACGAGGCACGCGACAACGTGTAGAGAAAGGGGATGAACGAAATGATCAGCAGCCCTGCATACGCCAGCCGGTAGCGTTGCCGCTGCTCGAAGATAAGGAGCCCCCCCGCGATCATCATGAC
>CAZLBS010000045.1:0-6134 GCA_964557505.1 uncultured Nitrospiraceae bacterium
GATGGAAGGGGGCAAAGCGCTGGTCGAGTTGATGTACTGCGACTTCCTCGGCCGCGCGGGCGACGAAGTGTTCAATCAGCTCGCCAAGTGGCAAGCGATGTCTGGCGGCTACATCAAGATGCCCGTCGTCTTGCGCGTCAGCGTGGGCAGCAAGTATGGCGCGCAGCACAGCCAGGATTGGACTGCCCTCTGCGCGCACATCCCCGGGCTGAAGGTGGTGTTCCCGGCAACCCCTTACGACGCAAAAGGGCTGATGGCTACGGCCTTGAGCGGCAGCGACCCTGTGGTCTTCTTTGAGAGTCAGCGCATTTATGGCGAGACGGAGTGGTTTCGCGAGGGCGGCGTGCCTGCCGAATACTACCGCATCCCCATCGGCGAGCCGAACATCGTCAAGCAAGGAACTGACCTTACGCTCCTAACCTTCGGCGCGACCCTCTACCGTGCGCTGCCAGCCGTGGAGCGCTTCGAAGAGGACTACGGCATCTCCGTCGAACTCATCGACGGCCGCTCTTTGGCGCCTTTTGCATACGATGCCCTTTATCAGTCTGTCCGAAAGACCGGAAAGCTCATCTTGGCGAGCGATGCCTGCGAACGCGGCAGCTACTTGCACACGATTGCGGCGGGGATCACCCAACTTGCCTTCGATCACCTCGATGCCCCGCCCGTCGTGATAGGAGCGCGGGATTGGATTGTGCCGCCCCACGAGCTTGAACGAGCGTACTATCCGCAGCCCGAGTGGCTATTGGACGCATATCACCATCTCGTGGCGCCATTGCCCGGCCATCATCCTTCCACCGATCGCAGCATCCATGAAGCCCTCCGGCTCGCCCGGTTTGGGCGCTGTTAGCGATCCCCGACTGTTACCTTATCAAACGTGAACAATTACTTATCTGACTCAATTGATTGAGCCGTCATCCTCCGTACGAAAAACTATAAAAACAAGTATAAGAAAAGTGTAAAAGAGGATAAAGACATAGAATCAGCCACGATGGCTGGTCAGGACTTTGTCATCGCTGACAACAGTGATCAAGCTTGATCGCGCATCGTAGTGGAACGCCAACATCCTTTGGAGCGTAAGTAAATACAAGATAAAGGCTTACCAATTCGCTGCGGTTAGGGCATGCCCATTGCTCCATTGGAGGCACGGTGCGAAAGTACCGGCAACACGGTTTCGCCACATTGGTGTGGTTCCGCAGGCAGTTGAAGCGGTGTAGATGGATTTGGGTGTCTGGCAACTCAGACAGAGGCAACGAAAGGATGAATGAGATGAGCAAGAAGTATTTGGTAGTGGCTTTGGCGGCCATGCTTGCCGTGGCAGCGCCGGCATATGCAGACGTCGACCTTGGCGGCGGCATCATCGTCAACGATGGTTCGGGAGGTGAATTGGATCTTTGGGACATCTACGGTCTCGAGTTCGGCATCGCGGACGTTGGCACAGCCCGTGAAGACGCGCTGGCCGGCGCGTATCTGCCGGGCATGGAAACCTTCGGTTCCTCGAGCGCCAACAATGTCGTGTTCGAAGCCGAAGCGATTTTCGCTGGCTTCCCGCAGACGATTGGCTACTACCAGCCGACCGGTACGTTCCCGGGCGCTGGCGACCTCGTTGAGATCTTCAATCTCGCGGGTCAGGAAAGCATCGACATTGGCGACGTTGAAACGGCCCAGATCACGGGCGAGTTTGGTCTCTACACGGATCCGCCGGGAGGCAGCGACCTTGGCGTGAGCGAGTCGGCCCTTAACGGCGGCGATGTACGCTGGCTGGCCTTCGCGACGCCGGATGCCAACACGTTCTTCCTGGCTTCGACCGACTTGGGCAACAATGATGACCGCGACTACAACGACTTCGTCATGCTGCTGACGCAGACGGTCGTTCCGGAACCGGCCACGATGACGCTCCTTGGCCTCGGCCTCGGCGGCCTTGTCGCCCGCCGCTTCCGCAAGAAGGCCTAACCTTCTCGCGCACGCATACGACCAATAATCCAATAGCGCGCGGCCCGGTTTCTCTACGGAAACCGGGCCGCGCTGTTTTTGGTGCTGGACGAATGGCGGGGGAAAATCAGCGCCAGGTGTCTGGATAGATGGATGAACCGGCATTGATGCGGGCCCGCTCCCGGTCGAGCGTCTTCGGGCGGGGCTGCAGCGTTTGCTCCAGGCCGGGGAACCGGGTGAAGCGCGCCTTCATGCGGGCATAGCGCTGAATGATGTCGAGGTACAGCAGCAGCCGGGCCGTGCGCAGCTGCCGCTCGGAACTGTAGTAAATGATGAGCCCCTGCTCGGCGGCATGCTGCAGCGGATCGCGCAAGGCTGACGGCGCCGTGGCATCTTCTTGCGACCACTCGAACAGATCCATGTCGGAAGGGGCAACCGGGGCTTGCCGCGCGGCGTGTTCTTTTTGCAGCCGGTGATACAACTCGATCAGCTTGTCATACCAAAACGGAATCGCGCGGTAGCCCTCTTCGTCGAGGTCGACCTCGATTTGCAGGGCATCGGCGCTTTCAGCCTTCGCCCGGGCGAAGAGCAGGGACCGGTCCTCGTCCAATTCCGGAATCATGCGGACGCGCGCCTTCTCGCGGGCGTCGCCGTAATTGAAGCGCTCGAGCACCGTCATCCAGACGAACTTGCCGCTGGCGATGAGGCCGAACTCGCTAAGCATGCGGCGGGCAATGCCTTCGCCCTCGAGCGCCTCGTCGATGGCGGGTACGGGCTCGAAGAGTTGCGCCCTGAAGTCGAGCCAGAAATCGTGAAAGAGCGTGATGAGCGGTTTGCCGGGGCGCCCGCCCAATTCGCCCTCGCCGCTGCACAGGGCGCGCATGTGCTGCCGGAGGCGCCAGCCCGGGCGCCGCAGGATGTCGTGTTCGGCGACGAAGCGGAGCACGAGCAGGCGATCGATTACGCGTTCGGCATCATCCTGCGTGAGGCCGCCTTCCACTTCGAGCGTACGTTCCCAGCGCTGGCTCCATTCTCGGAGCTGCCGGGCGACATGGCTGCGCGGCTGGCGGCGAAGCTCTTCGATGGCCTGGTGCTGGACCGCGTCGCGGTGAAGCACTTCCGCCATTTCCGCCCGAAACTTTTCGGGGGTCTCGGCGAACAAGAGCAACTCTTCCGTCGTGGTGTCATACAAATACGATCGGAACATATCGGTGATGAAGGCATAGCGCGCGCGAATGGCCCTGGCTCCGTCGACCAATTGCCGGGTCGCGGGGCAGAAGTCGAGCCCGCGTTCGCAGATGCTGCCGGGGGGATCCAAGACGCCGGGCAGCAGAAAGTGGGCGGTAATGGGGTCTTGCGCGGGCACGCGCAAGATGTAGCTGAGTGCGGGCAAGCGGGCCGCCAACGCCTCCATGGCGATGGGTACAGGGTCTTCCCAGCCCAGCAGCCCAAGAAACTGTTCCGTGAAGCGGTGTTGCTGGCCTTTGGTGCTGTCGGCCAGCTTTTCCCACCATGCTTCGCAGAGGCGCTCCAATTCCTGTGCTGGTTTCATATCAGATGACTCCTTGTGCCTTGGGCACGTCATGTCCCGCCTGGGCAATGCGGCGCCAGAGCACATCGTCCCGGCGCCCCAACAGGTCGACTCCTTCCGTCAAGAATGGCTGGATGGCATCAAACGAAACGCCTGCCCCTTCACGCGTGAGGGCGGCCGCAAAATCGGTTTCGGCAATGACCTGCGCGGTCATTTCCTGCAGGGTTCGACGTTCGGGGCGCTGGGCCCCATGCGTGACGATGAGCACCCTGCCCGCGCGCGCATGCAGGAGAGCTTGGCGCACGGCGGGATCCACGGCGAGCAGGGCACGCAAATGGTCTTGCCCGCCGCAGGCCTTGACGACCAAGGCGCGCAATTCAGGGAAAAAGGGGAAAAGCATATCCACCTGATAGTAGGCCCGGTTGCCTTCTTCGCGGCGGTACAGCAATTCAAGCGTGGTCAGGCGGTCGAGCTCGCGTTGAATGGCGCGGATGGCGAGGCCCGTGGCGGCTTCTAGTTGCCGCTGGTAGTACGCTCGATGCGGATCGATCAGGAATGTGCGCAGCAGAAGGGCGCGGGCGCGGGAAGTAAATAGCGTGGCGAGCACGTCGCGCTCTTGGCTCGGCTCCACGGCTATGTGCGCTGAACTGCCCAAAAAGTGTCCCTGCTAAATCAAAAGCCTCTTCAACCGGCGCATTTAGCATACAATGTGCAGTCACTTAATTGCAAGTGCATGATCGAAAGACTAATGCATTGCAGAAGTTTCGACTTGACAAGAGGAGATTTTTCTGAATCGGCAGGTTTTGCTTCACATTTCTCACCATTGCCTGCCGGTCAATGCCGGGTATTGGTATTAAATGACGCATTCTATTGGTCAGGTACGTATGCTTGAGTACGTTTTGATCACATCTTTACGCCATTCAACGCGCGGCTAGCAAGGGCAAGAGCTGGAGAATCATGCTTTACTGGATTCTCGGCTGGGCGTATGATGCGGGCGAAGTCACTACATGAGGAATGCGTGGCGACACGCGAGGCCTGTGTTTGCCTGTGGTTAGAAGGGGGCAGCACGGGCTCGATACCAGGGGAGTTGAGCCATGGCGGATGTCATTTTGGGTGTAGGCCGGGTGCGGTCCGTGCGCGAAGTGGTCGATCGCATTACCGCGGAGTTGAGGATCACGCAAGGGGCGCCGCGGAAGGTAACGGCTCAAGCAGGCGCCATGACAGTGACCGCCGAGCGCGAGGCATTTGATGGCCCCTATACGGCGTATGACATTGAAGTGCGGAAGTGCGGGCCAAAAGTCCTGGAGCGGCTGCAGGAAACGGCAAACAGCTCGGACGGTTACGTGACATTGGAGGACCGCGAGGGGGGCGGGATCCTCATTCGCTGCGCGGCCACGCAGGAGCAGGCGGACAACGGACTGGCCGAGGCGGTCGATGCTATTTCGGGGTGCATGGGATTGCCCGAAAACTGGCATATGAAAGGGGACCGCTACAATATCGAGCACATCAGCACGCAGAAGTTGTTCCAAGCGATGATTCAATACAAAGCGAGCGATGTGCACCTGGCGCCGGGCGAGGTACCGGTCTTCCGGGTCGACAACGACATGCACCGGGGCGAGGTCTATGGCAACCTTTCCGCGCCTCAACTGCTGTCGCTATTGCGGGAGATCACGACCGACCAATACTGGGAGGAGTTTCGGCGAGACAAGCAGACGAGCTTCAACTACCACCAGGCCGGCTTAGGATATTCACGCGTGAGCGCCTTCATGAAGGCGGGAGCGCCGCACATCACGTTCCGTTTTTTGCCGGAAACCATTCCATCTTTCGACGACTTGAATATTCCCTCGGCCACGATGACCCGTCTGGGGCAATTGCGCCACGGGCTTGTGATGGTGGTCGGCATGACGGGCTCGGGCAAGAGCACGACGGTGGCGGCGTTGGTGGACTGGATCAACCGGAACGAGGCCTACCATATTCTCACCATCGAGAACCCGGTCGAGTATGTGCATCACAACCGGACGTCGCTTATCTCGCAGCGCGACATCGGGGTGGATGTCGACACCTTTGGCGAGGCCGTGCGCGGGGCCTTGAGGCATGACCCTGATGTGATTGTGATTGGCGAAATGCGCGACCCGGACACGATTCGTGCGGCGATCAATGCGGCAGCTACCGGCCATCTCGTCATTACGACCCTGCACTCGTCGACCGCGTATGACGTGGTGGCACGGCTCACGAGCTTCTTCGACCCCATCGAGCGCGACTTGGTGCGGATGCAGTTGCGCGAGTGCATCCAATGCATCATCTGCCAGCGCTTGCTGGCAAAGCGTGGCGGGGGCCGGTTGCCGGCGATTGAGATGTTGTTCAACGACGTCAAGGCCATCACCGATGGGATTCTGTCTGGCGACGCAGATGTCATACGTATCGGCATGCAGCAATCGACGTCGCATAGCTTCTTGTTTGAGAGCTACATCCACACGATGTTGAAGGAAGGGAAGATCGATGCGGACACGGCCCATGCATACTGCACGGACCCCAGCATCCTGGACCAGATGATCATGGGTACGTATACGATCCCCCGCTTGGAGAGCATCAAGCACATGGGTTCGGTTTAGTCAGGGTGAGGCTATCTGTCACCGGCGTTCCATAGAGCGCGGGGAATGTCGGATGGTTTTCG
>CAZLBS010000045.1:6144-12829 GCA_964557505.1 uncultured Nitrospiraceae bacterium
TGTAAGGTTTGCATGGTTTTCGGGGTTTCGCGGCGCCTCATAATCGCTTGCTCATCGAGCAAAACCCCGAGGCCTACGCCTTTAGCACCACCAAAAACCCGCAACGGCATGTTTCGAAGAGAACTGGCGCGACTTTATAGAACATTAACAATCGGCGCTGGAATCAAGCATTCCAGGTTTTCGATTTTGCACAGCGGGATCACGACTCTTCCGAGCAGTGGGATGCGGTACGCCACCGCTTTCCGATGGGCTGCGAGCATGAGGTTATCCACTTGAAACGCACGAGGCGGCGGACCGGAGGCGTAAGGGCAACCTAAAGCGCAGCAACGCGTTACGTCATCATGTGGATTATCGCCTGTACACAGATGGGATTTCTGCACAAGGCGCGGTTTGCAGAGAGAGGATTCGTTCGGACGATGGCACTGTTGACACGGCGGCACATCGAAAGCACCGTTATTCACAATCTTTCCACAAGGCGCGGGCGCTTCCTTGGGGGCCGCACGAAACACTTTTGAAACAGCGCAGGTCATGAAGAACGCATCACACCGGGGCTGTGTCCGCATTATATCGGGAACGGCGCGCGGGCGTCTCATTGAGGTACCGGCTGGCGACACGCGCCCGACATTGGATCGGGTTCGAGAGGCGCTGTTCAATGTGTTAGGGCCGCGGATTGAGGGCACGCGTTTTCTGGATTTGTTCGCGGGCAGCGGCGCACATGGCCTGGAAGCCTTGAGCCGTGGGGCGGCGTTCAGCCACTTTGCCGATGCGGATCCACAGGCGGCGCGCACCATCCGCAAGAGCATTGAGCAGTTGGGGTTTGCTGGAAGAGCTGGTGTTTCACGTATCGAGCTGCCAGAAGGCCTGCCGCGCGCGGCCGGGCGGCTTGCACCCTTCGACATTGTTTTTGCTGACCCGCCGTACGCCTGGCCTCATACCAGTCAATTGTTGCAGGCAATCGCCCGGCTGGCGCTCATTCGGCCCGGGGGTGTCTGCGTGGTCGAGCATAGCAGTCGAACTGCTGCTCCCACCGCCGATGGTGCGCTGCTTGAGGCCGATGCGACGCGCACCTACGGCAGCTCGGCCCTTTCATTTTTCCGTTGCATCTAGATGATGTATCTGCTATTGTCCTTGAAGCACAACATATTGTGTGCGGCTGTTCCCATTGGCGGCGTCGAGAGACGGTGTAGTAGATGAAGGCGCGGGTTTCATGAAGTGTCCATTTTGTGGCAAGCCAGAAAGCAAGGTGGTTGATTCACGCACGGCGCATGAGGGCGACAGCATTCGGCGTCGGCGTGAATGCCTGAATTGCGGCCGCCGCTACACCACGTACGAGCGCATCGAAGAAGTGGCGCAAATGGTCGTGAAGAAGGATGGGCGGCGCGAACCCTTCGATCGGTGGAAGGTCAAGAGCGGGCTGATGAAGGCCTGTGAGAAGCGGCCGGTGAGCATTGACCAGATTGACGCCCTCATCGATGATGTGGAACGGTCGCTGTTCAGTTCGGCAGAAAACGAGGTAAGCGCGGATGCCGTTGGGCAGGCGGTCATCGAGCGTCTGAAGAGAGTCGATGAGGTGGCCTACGTCCGGTTTGCATCCGTATACCGCCAGTTCAAGGACGTCAGCGATTTTATGACGGAACTCAAGGATTTGATCGCCGCGAGCGAGCAAGGCGGAGACAAAGAGCGCCTGCGCCTGTTGGATTAGACGCCGGGCTGGCAGCATGCCATGTAGACGCGGTGAGTCGATTCGTTACTAATGTAAGGTTTAGGGTGTAGCGCCGCGCCTCAGAATCCATCGTGTTCGCTGCGTTGAAATGCCGCATCGTCCTGTGCGCCGCTCGTTTAAGTTTTCCGGCACATATGCTGCGTGACTCTCGATAGAACGGGACATGATTGAATGGTCTCGGAATGAAGAGCGGGGCTTTATAGGTTTCCCGACTAGGCGCGGTTCGGGTCGCGATCCTTAGCATCGTTACCATCGTAGGCTCCATCAACGGCGATCTGCTCTGCACCATAAGCCGCGCACGGAATTGAAATCGTGCTGTGCTTCGCACGGCGCATGGGCTAACAACACCGGCATCAAGCGGGTAATGCGTCAGGAAAGACTCCCTTGTCCTGGGGGAGTTCAAACCAATATCAGCCGCGCCTCAACTAGCGGCAGATATCTTTTGCTGTACGCACTCCCGCATCACATCATCGTAGGGCTATCACCAGAAAGGGAGCGCCATGGAAGAGTTGCAGCAAATGTTCACCATTTCGGTGGAAGAATTCGAGTTGGTTGAACACATTCTCACCTTGGGGTATGCAGCGATGGCATCCGCGCTGCTGTTTTTTGTGCTGACCAAAAATGGGGCGATGCCGAAATACCGCCCCTCATCGGTTTTATCGGTTGTCGTCATGGTGTCAGCGTTTCTGTTGTTGTTCGCGCAGCAGAACAGTTGGAGCAATGCCTTCGTCTTCACGGGCTCGGCGTACCAGTTGCAGGAAGGGGCGGAGTTGTTCACGAATGGCTACCGCTATCTCAATTGGTTGATTGACGTGCCGATGCTGCTGATCCAAATTTTGTTTGTGGCTGGCATCGTGGGCGCGGCACGCATGCGCTACATTTTTCGCTTTACGCTGAGCGGCGGCTTGATGATTATCACCGGCTATATCGGGCAGTTCTACGAGCCGGGCCGGCTTAATGAAAGCGTCGCGGCGTGGGCCATTTGGGGGCTCATCTCGACGGCCTTCTTCATTTACGTGCTGGTGCTGATCACGCAGGTGATTAACGAAGGCAAGGCGAACATGGCAGGCTCGAAGGCGCAGCCAATTTTTGCCGCGATTTTGCCGCTCTTCTATATCTCGTGGTGGCTGTATCCGGTCGCGTACGTCATGCCAGCCTTGATGAGTGCGGGCATCGCGGATTACAGCGTCACGATTGTGGCGCAGCAGCTTATCTACACGGTCGCGGACATCGCATCCAAAATCATTTACGGCGTCATGCTGACGGTTGTGGCGACAACGCTCAGCCAAGAGGCGGGCTACAACGAAGACGAGGTCATCGAGAAGGCCGCGGCGTCGTAAGACATTCCGTAATGTTTAACGTGAGGGCCTGCCGCAAGGTGATTGCGGCAGGCCCGTTTCATGCCCCACTGATCTTGCCTTCCCGTATCTGCAGGAGACCGTCATGCGCGTTGTCGTTAGCACCGCAAGCCGCGGCGCTGCACTGGCCCATCTTGAGGCCTGGATTCCCCGGGCTTCACGCTATGCGGCGGAGCGCAATTATGACCGCCCCGGACATGAAAATGTCTCGCGCCTGTCCCCGTATTTGCGCACACGGCTGCTGCATGAACGTGAGGCAGTGAACGCCGCGCTCAGCCGGTACAAGATGAGCACGATCGAAAAGTTCGTGCAGGAGGTGCTCTGGCGCACGTATTGGAAAGGGTGGCTTCAAATGCGGCCGCGCGTGTGGGACGACTACCGCGAAACTGTGCGGCGTGAATTTGATGCTTTGGCAGGTGAAGAGGCCGCAACATATGAACGTGCTATCAAGGGCCAGACGGGCATCGAGTGCTTCGACCACTGGGCGCATGAACTGAACGAAACGGGCTATCTGCACAATCACGCGCGCATGTGGTTTGCCAGCATCTGGGTATTTACGCTGGAGCTGCCCTGGGCACTTGGCGCTGATTACTTTTTTCGCCACCTGCTCGACGGAGATGCTGCGTCAAATACGTTGTCATGGCGCTGGGTGGCGGGCTTGCAGACCAAGGGCAAGAACTACGCCGCGCGTGCATCGAACATTGCCAAGTACACGGAGGGCCGATTCAATCCCTATGGGCAATTGCGTGAGCGGCCCAGTCCGCTTTATAAGACGGCTGAATATGAACGGCAGCCACTTATGCCGGGGCAGGCGTTGCCCAGCGGCCGGCTAGGACTGCTTCTTCATGGCGATGATTGCTTGCCGGAATCGGGGCCGCTGGAGCACGCGCGATTCGTCAGCATTGCGGGAGGGTGGCACGGCTCACTGGCAGAAGAAGTTGGCTGGGCGCAGCAGGTCCAGACCTTTCATGGGGAAGCGATTGCAGATGCGCGGCAGCGGGCGGCGGCGCACTTTAGCGTGGACGCTGTCACGATCGAACCCGCAGCATGGCAGAGCGGGGCCGTGGCGTGGGCGCGGCGCCACACGCTTGACGCGGTCGTCTGCCTGGAGGCGCCGGTTGGCCCATGGCGCGATGCCCTGGCTGGCCTTCGGGCGGCTCTCGAACCCCATGGCTTAGCCCTCGCCCAAGTGCGCCGTCCATGGGACGACACGCTCTGGCCGCTCGCGACAGCCGGATTCTTCAATTTCTGGAAGAAGACAGAGCCACGTCTTCCGTTATAAATAGCGTGCGCATTTCATGAAGATATGCTAGGGTAAGAACCAGCAAGCGTACTGACAAGCTCCGGGGGGACAGGAGTTTACGCCATGCTGGACAGTATGGCCGTGGCATCATTTTTAGCGTGGCTAACGACCGCAACGATCATTTACGGCGCGTTGCTGGCGATGCATGCCTTCCGCCATCGGATTACGCTTGCGCTGCTCATGCCTGTGGGTTTGCGCGCAACGAACGGGCGGCTTCGCGTGTTGGTCGTGGATGACCAAGCAACCAATCGCGCGTTGTTGATACGCCTGCTGCCAGGCGATTGTTTCGATTTGCGAGAGGGGGCGAATGGGGCCGAGGCACTTGAACTGAACGACGCCTGGAAACCAGACGTAATTCTCATGGACATGTCGATGCCTGTGATGGATGGCTACGAGGCCATTCGCCGGATAAAGGGCGAGGCCGGCGCGCATGTTCCGGTGATCATTGCCGTGTCGGCCAGTGCATTTGAAGAACAGCGGGAGGAAATCATGGCGGCGGGGGCGGACGATTTTCTGCGGAAACCCTTCCGCGATCATGAGCTATACAGCCTGCTCGCGGGCCATCTTCCGCTCGAGCCGGTCTATGCGCACGAAGCGCTGGACGCGAACCGATCATCGTGTGAAGATGGAGCGGAAGACGTGGCGGGCGTGCGCATGAGCGCGGCCTCGCTTCCGGAAACCTTGAAAGCTGCATTGGTTCATGCTGCAGAAACGGGCGATCTCTTCCGCGTATATGAACTATTGAACGGCTTGGAGGTGGACAGCGAGCTTGCAGAATCGCTTCGAGCGCTCGCGGATGCATTCGATTACGAAGGCCTGATAGCCGCATTGAGGCAGGAGTAAGCCGCTATGCCGGATATAGCAGAGGGGATTGGCGCAAGCATTCTAATCGTGGACGACACGCCGGCCAATCTTCGCCTGCTGTCCGAGATGTTGCGGGACGAGGGCTACCGGGTGCGTCCCGTAGCGAGCGGCAAGATGGCGCTTTCCGCGGCGGCAGCCGATCCGCCCGACTTGGTCTTGCTCGACATCAACATGCCGGAAATGAAAGGCTTTGATGTGTGCCGTCAATTGAAGCACGATCCGTCGCTTAGCGAGATTCCTGTCATCTTCATCAGCGCTTTGACCGAGGCCTTGGACAAAGTTCAGGCATTTGGCTCGGGCGGCGTCGATTACGTTACGAAGCCGTTTCAGTTTGAGGAAGTCGCCGCCCGTGTGGAAACGCACCTGGTGATTCGAGACCTGCAGCGCCGCATGTCGCAGCACAATACGCGGCTTCAGGAATTGGTCGATGACCAAGTGCGCGAGATCGCGGATTCGCAAATGGCGACGATTTTCGCGTTGTCGAAACTGGCGGAGTCCCGCGACGACGATACCGGGAAGCACTTGGAGCGGACGCAAATGTATTGCCGGCTACTGGCCGCAGAACTCCGGAAGCGCGGCGCACACCCGGAAGCAATCGACGAGGCGTTCGTTGAACTGATCTTTCATGCAAGCCCGCTTCATGACATCGGAAAAGTCGCCATTCCAGATTCGATATTGTGCAAGCCTGGGAAGCTGACCGGGGAAGAGTTTCACGTGATGCAGTCGCATACGGAACGCGGTGCAGAAACCTTGCGGGAGGTTGCGCGGCGCTACCCGAAGAACCGGTTCATTGCGTTGGGGATCGAAATCGCGGAAGCGCACCATGAGAAGTGGAACGGCCAAGGCTATCCCCGGGGCTTGTCCGGCGGCGGCATCCCCGTCGCGGCGCAGATAATGGCGGTTGCCGACGTGTATGACGCGCTCACCTCGAAGCGCTGCTATAAAGAAGCGTTTTCTCATGAGCGGAGCAAAGGGATCATCGAGCAGGATGTTGGGGTCCATTTCGCGCCGCTCGCGGTGGAAGCGTTCCACAGCGTCCATGAAGAATTTGACGCCATACGGCAATCGCTGGGCAACTAAAGGGACCGCGGGCGCGGTGCATGCGGCATCGGCGCGGATAGTTTGAGGAGGGCGGGAAGATGTGGTTTGGAACGGGCATGGCGTTTTCGATGGCGCAGCAGTCGAATTGGGCGGGCACGGATGGCGCTGGGCCGCGCTCGGGAGAGAGCGCGGGGCATGGGGCGCGGTTGCGGGAACTGGAGGAGCGGCTCGAGCGGGTGAATTTGTTGAACCAGGCGCTTTGGGAATTGCTCCGCGAGCGCCTGGGCTTGAGCGATGAAGACTTGGAATCGTACGTGCAGGAAGTGGATTTGCGGGACGGCGTACTCGATGGGCGGATGACTGCCGTTGCGGTGACGTGCCCGCGGTGCAACCGGG
>CAZLBS010000046.1:0-9103 GCA_964557505.1 uncultured Nitrospiraceae bacterium
GCTTCGCCGTCTTCAGGTTCGTCGCTCGCTCCGGCGGCAGCTTGTGCTATGAGCGCGTCGAGATCATCTTGGCTTAGCAGCAGTTCATCGGCGGTGGCTTCGGCCGCGGCCCGGTTCTCCTGGCCAATGTCTGCCGGCTCCATCGGCGCCTCCGCCGGAGGTTCTGCCGGCGTCTCCTCGACGGCGGGCGTCTCAGCCTGCGCGGCGGCTTCTGGCTCCGCGGCAGCTTTGGCCTCGGCTTCTTCTTCACGCGCAGCAGCGATGAGTGCATCAATGTCGGCTTGGGAGGTCAGGTCGCTCGTGTCCGCGCCGCCAGCCACCACGTCGTCCATGCTCGCCGGCACGACCGGGTCATCCATGCCCGCCGCGCTCTCATAGCCCTGGATGAGCGAATCGATGTCTTCCAGCGTGCTATCGGCCTCTGGTTCGGGCTCGACAGCAGGCGCATCGGCGCCCTGTTCACCAGCAGCCGCATGCGCGTCCATGTCGGCATCGGCTGGGCTGGCAGCTTCCGGCGCTGGCTCTTGCAGCGAATCCAGCTCGTCTTGCTTCAGGAAGAACTCATCATCGCCCATGACGGATTCTTGCGATTCGCGCGCCTTCGCATAGTCCGGCGCAGGCGCTTCGGCACGCCGCTGTGCGGCCCGCTCGGCGGCTGTCGGCTCTTCAGCCTGCTTGCGCATGAAGTCGTCAAGCAGCTGATCCAATTCATCCTGGCTGATGTTGGGGTCGTCGGCCATACCGCGCCTTATCGGTCAAAGGACCAGAACTTGCTCTACCTCTCGGGCAGGTATCCGGCAATACTTGCCGGGTTTATCTTACCACGATGTCAAGTGTTGAACAATGGGATTTCCATAATGCATGCGTAGTCTGCGGGATCTTTGGGGGCTTTGGGGAGTAAAGGGGGGGATGCGCGAGCTAGTCGTGCGCCAAGGCGCGGCCGCGCGCCTGCGCAAGGTAGCCGCAAACAATGTGCATCACGACGCCAAAGCAGTCCTCGACAGGGCCATAGGCATCTCTGGCAGACGGGATTAGGAGATAATCGTTGCTGAGCGTCGCTGCCCGTCCGCCATCCATGCCGCAGCAGGCGAAGCTGTGCATCTCGAGGCGGGCGGCTTGCTCAAGTGCGCGGCAGATGTTCGGGCTGTTGCCGCTGACACTGAGCACGATAAGCAAATCTCCCTGACGCCCTGCCGCGGCAAGCTGCCGGGAAAAGACTTCGTCGAATGCACAATCGTTGCCCAAGGCGGTGATGGAAGCAGCGTTGTCGGCCAGCGAGATGACGCGGTAGCCGGGCGTATCGGGCACGACGGTGTTGGCGGCGAGGTCGTTCACATAATGAGCAGCACACGCGGCACTCCCGCCGTTTCCCGCGATGAAGACGGTGCCCCCGGTTTGCCGGGCGTGTTCGATAGCGGCCGCGAGACGCTTGACCGCTGCGTGGTCGAGGCCGGCAAGTTGCTGGGTCAGCACCTGGGCATAGGCCTGCCCATAGCTGGCCACATCCGGCGACTCGGCAAACGCGGCCGTCAATGCCATCGGCCTTTCATGCGCTGTGTCCATGCTTCTATTGTTGCGCCGACTTGATGCGTTTGGCAATCGGACGGCAAATTCTCATGGGATTTGCACGCCAGGTATACTTTCGCGTTTATCGTCCCGCATTTTCAGGAGACCCCGTTACGTGCCGCGCATCACCGTACCTTACTTGGACCGCACGCTCGAGGCCGAGCTGACCAATGCCTGCCATGTGGAAACGCTTGACGTTGCCGAAGCGCCTGCTGTCGAGGATGTGGGAGCGGCCTTTGCTTCGGGATGCGCCGCGCCTATTGGGATGAGCGGCAGCGCGCTTGACGCCTTTCGGGCAGGCGAAACGGTCTGTATTGTCATTTCCGATCAGTTTCGCCACACGGCCATGGAGCAGGTGCTGCCGCATCTCGTCGATGCCTTAAACGCGCGCGGCATCCGCGATGAAGACATTTCATTTCTCGTCGGAACGGGCACGCACCGCTCGCCAACTGTGGACGAGCAGCGGCAGTTGTTGGGGAGCGGGTTATACAATCGCTTCTCAACGTCAGTCTTTAATCATGATGCACACGGCAGCAAGCGCCTTGTGCAAATCGGCCAGACAACGCGCGGCACGCCCGCTGTCATCAACCGCCTCGCCGTTGAAGCAGACCGGCTCATCGTTACGGGCGCCGTCGTGCTGCACTACTTTGGCGGTTTCGGGGGCGGGCGCAAAGGGATTTTTCCAGGCATCGCGGGCGTCGAATTCATCGCGGCCAATCATAGTAAGAATCTGCATGCCACGCGGCCCGAATTGGATCCGGCGGTACGGATTGGCGCCATGGAGGGCAACCCCGTCGCGGAGGATATGCTCGAGGCGGCCCGCTTGGTGAAGACCGATTTGTTGATCAATACGGTGTTGACGCAGTCTGGCGCCATTGCCGGTCTCTTCATAGGCGGCCTCGAAGCTGCGCATGAAGAGGCCTGCAAATTGGCCCGGAACCTTTACAGTGTTCCCATCTCGGCGCCCGCGGACATCGTCATTGCGGCCTCCCATGCGACCCGAAATTTCGTGCAGACGCACAAGGCGCTCTACAACGCCTATCAAGCCGTTCATCCCGAAGGACGTATTGTGCTTTGCGCGCCGTGCCCGGAAGGACTTGGCGGACGCC
Source organism: uncultured Nitrospiraceae bacterium (assembly GCA_964557505.1). Classification (GTDB taxonomy): domain Bacteria; phylum Hydrogenedentota; class Hydrogenedentia; order Hydrogenedentales; family CAZLBS01; genus CAZLBS01. The sequence continues at coordinate 2,676 of CAZLBS010000046.1, forward strand.
AATTCTCGCAGTGGCTGGAATTGGGAGAGCGCGAGGCGATCATCGCGGCACTCCGGCAGCAAGCCGAGATCAATGGGCAGACCGCCTTGTCTACACTGGAGAAAACCTCGATTACAGCCCTAATTACCGAAATGGACGATGCGTCAGCCAGACGCCTGGGCGCCCGGAAAATGGACGCGCTGCAAGACGCGATCGATGCCGCGCTTAGGTACATCGACAAGCCGCAACCCACTGTCTACGTTATGCCGCATGCAGCGGTTACTGTTCCCTTTCAGCAAAAATAAGAACGGCGCCTGCCTATGGCAAGCGCCGCGTCACGTCTGTTTGCTAAGCAGCAGCTAAGCTTTCTTTTTCTTGGGCGGACGCCCACGCCGTTTTTTCGGCGCGCCCGTCTTGCCCGCGGCTTTCGTTTCACTTGCGGCCGACGGACTTGCCGCGCGCTTTTTGCCAGGCTTCGGACCGGGCTTCTTTTTCTGCTTGGCCGCGGGCGGTTCGCCCTTTCGCATTTCCAGAATGCGTTGGGCTTCACGCTTGCCGATGTCGCGAATTTCAAGCACTGCTTGCTGGGTCCGCCCGCGCAAATTCAGCCGGCCGAGATTCTTTTCCCATTGGTAAACGCTTTGTGCGCTGACGTCGAGCAAATGCGCCAATTCGGCCTGGGTCATTTCAAAGCGTTCGCGCATGCGCCGAATCATGGCGCCGGTAACGCGGGCGCCATATTCGGCGGCAGTTTCAGTGTGCGGCGCCGCGGGCGTTTGCGAACCCCCAGCCGGTCGGGCGCCATTTTTTTCGATGGCGTCAAGGCGTTTCCGAAGATTCGCTACTTCCCGCTTCAAAGCCCGATTTTCTGCCTGGGCTTCATCGAGGGCGCTTTTCGCTTCTTTCCGGGCGAGCCGCTGAATCTCTTCTTTCAGGACCGCTGCGACATTGGGCATGCTGCTCTCCTTTCGCTACGCCATGATGTGCTACTGGGTGCGGGTTTCACGCCCAACGACGCAGCACCGGACACATCCCCGTTTGATTCTGTCAATAGTATACGTGAGAACTTGTGTAGATGCAACGCTAGAAATTAAGAGCATTGCGCAGGAGAAACTATGAGGGCGTTGCGTGGGATGATTTCAAGGGTGGGTGGATTTTATTCGGCGCTGCTTAGGGCGTATCATGGCGTGGTAAGATTAGACCGTACAAAAAGCCGTCCGAATGGGACGCGAGGGAGCACCGAGGCCATGGCGGTAGCACATCATGATTCGCACCAAACCCATGAAGTATTGAACCAAGTTCCTCCGTTGGAGCCGTATGACGCCTACGCGTATGACCTTCCGCTGCAGGAGGCGGTGCGGCGAAATGGCGGCGCGTGGGGCGAAGACCATATACGCCGGATGGGTGAGCGGGCCGGCAGCCCCGAGGTCATTCAGTGGGGGTACGACGCGAACAATTATCCGCCCGAACTCCACACGCATAATCGCCGCGGCGAGCGTATCGACGAAGCGAAGTTTCATCCGGCGTGGCACAACCTAATGCGTTTGAGCGTCGAATCGGGCGTACATGCCATGCCCTGGCGTGATGAGCAGCCCGGCTCCCATGTCGTGCGAATGGCCCTTGCGCATCTCATTTCCCAGGTAGAAAGCGGCCATGGCTGCCCCATTACGATGACGTTCGCGGCTGTGCCGGCACTGCGCGTTCAACCCGAAGTTGCGGACGAATGGGTCCCGCGCATTACTTCGCTCGCGTATGATGAGCGCTTCCTGCCTCCCGGCGAAAAGCGCGGCGCGATTATGGGCATGGCGATGACGGAAAAGCAGGGCGGCTCCGATGTGCGCGCCAACACGACGCAGGCTTTTCCTGTGGGCGTACCGGGGCCTGGGCAAGAGTACCTGCTGACTGGCCATAAATGGTTCTGCTCCGCGCCAATGTCCGACGCCTTCTTGACCCTCGCCCACACCGGCGAAGGGCTGTCCTGCTTTATTGTGCCGCGTTTCAGGCCCGATGGATCCCGCAACAATTTTTTCATTCAGCGCCTGAAGGACAAATTGGGCAACCGCTCGAATGCTTCGAGTGAAATCGAGTACCGCGATACGTGGGCGCGGATGGTGGGGGAGGAAGGCCGCGGCGTGCCCGCCATTATCGGGATGGTCAATCACACGCGGCTGGACTGCATCAACGGTTCGTTGGCCCTCATGCGTCAGGCCTTGCTGCAGGCGGTGCACCACTGCACGCACCGGGCTGCGTTTGGCGCGAATCTGGTGGACCAGCCGCTGATGCGGCAGGTGTTGGCCGACCTCTGCATCGATTGGGAGGCCGGTCTTGCCCTGCTGTTCCGCGTGACGCGCAGCTACGACGACGTGCGGCGCGATCCATCGCAGCAAGCGTTTAAACGCATCGCGACCGCCGTGGGCAAGTATTTCGTGTGCAAGAGCGCACCGGCGTTCGTGTATGAAGCGCTCGAATGCCATGGCGGCAATGGGTATGTCGAAGAACACATCCTGGCCCGTCTGTACCGTGAGGCGCCGCTCAACTCGATTTGGGAGGGGAGCGGCAATGTGATGTGCCTCGACGTGCTGCGCGCCGCCGCGAAGGAGCCGGAAACGGTGCCTGCGTTCTTAAGCGAGTTGAACGCGGCGAAGGGCAGCGACAAGGATTATGACGCGGCGCTTATCCGGTTGGAGTCGCTCTTGGCGAAGCCCGGCGAGGCCGTGCCGCGTGCCCGGCAAATCGTCGAGTTGATGGCGCGGCTGCTTCAAGGAAGCGTCTTGCTGCGAGAAGGCGACGCGAAAGTGGCCGAGGCCTTTTGTGCCACACGGCTTGGCTCGGAGCGTGAGCATCAATTCGGGACGTTGGCCCCGCGATTCGACGTGCAGCACCTCATCGGGCGCGCCATGCCCGCGGCCTAATGCGCACTACGGCTGCCGTCTGCGAGTTGCGGTCGCTTTAGGACTTGTCAAAGCAGGCACGCCATGCCCCTCAGGAGGGCCGCACCGAAGACGGGCGGCTCGCTGTGCGCCGCGCAGCCTACTCGAATTGCCCGGCTATGCTTTCGGGCACATCTACGCCCGCGCTGCGAAAGGCTTGCAGGCCCGCGATTTGGCAGGAGAGCCCGTGGCAAATGCCGCTCTCTTTCTCCACCCACTCGCCACCTTCCTTCGCATATTCGTACATGACTTCTGTCAATCTGTCTTGGGCAGGCGCCAATTGAAAGACAGAGATTTTTCCCGTCGCCGGACCAAAAACCAGCATTTCGCGTGAGACGGTCACGACTGAAGCAACCTTATTGCCAGGTTGCACGAACTCTTGCTCGAGCTTGGCGGCTTCTGCTTGCAGTTGACGCTGGAGCAGCAGCGTCTCGCCAACGCTGAAAAGGGCAAACGCAGCCACGGCCGCCAGCAGGCCAAGCAACACCTTCGTACGAACGGGCAATGCCATAAGGCGTTTCATGTTTAGAACTCCATCATCCTTGTTACTCAGGCAATTCATAATGGCTCGTCGATTATGTCAACACGAACGCCCGAGCAGGCATTCAACATAACAAAAAGTTCGGCGGCGCGGCTAACTGCTTTCGAGCAGCGCCCGAAGGCGGGTCCATACCGGAATGAGCGCGCCCGAGGCCGCCACTGCGGCGGCCAAGCAGGCTGTGGCCCCAAGCCACTGGCCATAAATCAGATAGCCGGTGGCGAAAAGCGCTGCATAGATCGCCACGCATCCAAGCGACATGGCAACCAGTCCCAGCGGAACGGGCCACGGCTTGCCATCTCCTTCGATGGGCTCGCCCGCGGCTTCCGCGTCCCGCATGACGCCGCGCCAGCCCGGGCCGCCGGGGCGAACTTGCCGGCAGAATGCGCGCAGTTTTGCCGGGTCGTCGGGAGGCGTCAGGAAGGTCACGAGAATCCACCCTACCGTTGTGATGCCGACGCCTGCCAAGAGTTCGGCGGAGGGGGAGAGCGGGGGAAGTCCGGTATCCCCATGGATGAAACGCAGGTAGATCGCGACGACGAACGAAATGATCATCGCGCTGATTTCGCTCCAGGCGTTAATGCGCCACCAAAACCAGCGGAGGATAAAGAGCAAGCCCGTGCCCGCTCCCACCTGCAGCATGATCCGAAAGTTGTCGAGCGCGTTGCTCAGCTGCAGGGCCACGATGGTGGCCAGCACCATGAGAATCAGGGTGACAATCCGCCCGGCGCGCACCAGGACGCGCTCGCTCGCATCAGGATGGATGAAGCGCTTGTAAAAGTCGTAGACGACATAAGAAGCGCCCCAGTTCAAGTGCGTCGAGATAGTCGACATGTAGGCGGCCGTCAGCGACGCCATCACGATGCCGAGCAAGCCAGTGGGTACGAAGGTCATCATGGCGGGGTAGGCAAGATCGTCTTTGACCACCGAGGGGTCGATATGCGGGAAGGCCGCCTGCAGGCTGTCGAGATCCGGAAAGACCAAGATCGAGCACAGGGCCACGAGAATCCAAGGCCAGGGCCGCAAGGCATAGTGCGCCGCTTGAAACAAAAACACGGCGCCAATGGAATGGTTCTGGTCTTTTGCCGAAAGCATGCGCTGGGCGACGTAGCCTCCGCCGCCCGGCTCCGACCCGGGATACCACACGCTCCACCATTGCACGGCCAGCGGCAATACGAGCAGCGTCAGAAACAGGTCCCAATTCGCCGGCGACGGCGCCATCGCCAGCGTTTCCGATCCCCCAAGCTTGTCAAGCAATCCGGCTAAACCTCCGACTTGCGGCAGATTCAGTGCCGCGATGGCCGCGCCGGTGGCGCCAATCATGGCCAGGGCGAACTGAAAGAAATCCGTGAGGATGACGCCGCGCAAGCCCCCCGTCATGCTGTAGACCACCGTGATGCTCGCGGCGATGCCAAGCGTAGCGATGGGGGAGAGTCCCAGCAAGACGCCGCCAATCTTGATCGCCGCCAGCGAGACCGATGCCATTACAAGCACATTGAAGAGAATGCCCAGGTAGAGCGCCCGGAAACCGCGCAGGAAGGCCGCCGCTTTGCCGCTGTAGCGCAACTCGTAGAATTCGATGTCGGTCAGCACGCCGGACCGCCGCCACAAATGGGCATAGATGAATGCGGTCATCATGCCCGTCAGCAGAAAAGCCCACCATTGCCAATTGCCCGCCACGCCTTGCGTGCGCACGATGTCGGTCACAAGGTTTGGGGTGCCCGTGGAAAACGTCGTGGCGACCATTGAAATGCCGAGCAGCCACCAGGGCATGTGCCGCCCGGCCGCGAAATACTCCGACGTGCTCGAACCCGCGCGCCGCGACACCGCAATGCCGATGCCCAGCGACAGCGCGAAAAAGGCGGCAATGCAGAGCCAGTCTATCCAGTGTAATTGCATCGCGGTGAGATGGGGCCTAGCAGCCGTTCGCCCGGGCAAAGCCGAGCTGCGCGGTGATCGCATGGACGACATCGTGCACCGGCCCGGCATCTGAATCGACCACGATGTCGGCATACTTTTCGTATAGAGCCGTGCGCTCGGCATAGAGCGTGTCGAGATTTTGGCCTTCCGCCATCACGACGCCCCGCGCCGTCAGATCGCCCAGCCGGACGTGGAGCGACGCGAGCGTGCAACGCAGATAGACAATGGGGCCGAGCGTGGCAAGGTGCTGCATGGCATCGTCGCGGTAGACCACGCTGCCGCCCGGGGCAATGATGCGGCGGCCCGGAGCCAACGAGCGGATGTGTTTGCACTCGATGTCGAGAAAGGCCTCAGGGCCGTGCCGCTCAATCAACTCCATCAAGCAACCGCCTTCCGCTGCCTCGACGACCGTGTCGACGTCAAGAAAGCCGACGTCCAAAGCCTCGGCCAAAGCACGCCCAACGGTGCTCTTCCCGGACCCCGGCATGCCGATCAGCGTGATGGATTGTGCGCTCGTGCTGGTCCCCATGGCCCATAAGGTAGCAAAGCGCGCCACGAAAAGGTACTGGGCCATTCCCTGGAGAGGACGAGTTGGCCGCAACGCCCCTCGGGCGGAGAAGGTATTCGGGCCGGCAGGAGTATATACTTAAAATGGTATACAGGGGTTTACGAGTAAGCTGGCGGCCAGCGATTGAAGGCGGTCATCTTGGCACGATTCTTCCGCTGCTCCTGCCGAATGCCATGCCCCCTACTTCGCTTCCGCCGGCTCATGTTCCCGGCAAATGAGGGTACTGTCGTGTTTGGTCAATGGCTCGCGGGTTAGGCCGCACTGAAAGCGATTGGGGCCGTGCCTTATGAAATGGCGGCATTGCCGGCATTCGCCGAAGGCCATGTTCCCGCGCGCCTGCTGGATCGCTTGGAGCAAGGCCGTTAGGGTCCGGGACGTTTCGGGCGGGAGTTCTGCGCGCGCGAGGGATGGGGGCGGGGTGCACTCATGAAGTACCCGCTTGCCTTCATGCGTCAGCCGGTAATGCACGCGCCGCCGGTCGTGTTCATCAGGG
>CAZLBS010000046.1:9113-10253 GCA_964557505.1 uncultured Nitrospiraceae bacterium
CATCAGGGTTGCCCTCGAGCAACTGTTTGCCCTCGAGCACCTTTATGGTCTGCGAGACGGTCCCCTTCGTGGCCCCAAGAAACTCGGTCAGCGCGGAGGGGGTATCGCTATAGCGGTTGCAGCGCGAGAAGTAGTGCAGCACGCGCAGGTGCATCGGCAGGAGCCCATGGCGTGCCGCCTCTTTGCGCTCCTCGGTTTCCAAAACGGCCGATAAGCGATCGAGCAATTCGTAGATTCTCGCGTGCTGGGACATGGCTTTATTGTATCGACTCGATACGGGGTTGACAAGGGCGGCTGGTTCATTTAGTATCGACTCAATACGAAAGGCTGGCCAGCCAAGCTATGGAACCCCCAGACAGAATCAAGGAGAGACGAGTCATGCAGAAGGCGACGTTTTATCATGCGGGATGTCCGGTATGCGTGGAAGCGGAACAGACGGTGGCCAAGGCCCTTGACCCCAACCGCTATGAGGTGGAGATTGTCCACCTCGGGGAAGCCGGGAGCCGCATTGGCGAGGCGGAGCAGGCAGGCGTGAAGTCCGTCCCGGCGATGGTGCTGAACGGGCATCCGTTCCACATCAACTTCGGCGCGAACCTAAGCGACCTGAAGAACTGATTGATAAACATAAAGCGGGGCGCCTCCTCGGTGGGAGGCGCCCCGGCTTCGACGTAGTGCGCAGTGCGTTCTAGATGTCGTAGTAGAGGAAGAACTCGTACGGATGCGGGCGCAGGCGGAGCTGGTCGACCTCTTCCTCGCGCTTGTATTCGATCCAGGTGTCGAGCACGTCTGGCGTGAAGACATCGCCCTGGGTCAGGAAGTCCTTGTCGGCCTCGAGGGCGTCGAGGGCATCTTCGAGGCTGCCCGGCACCTGCTCGATCTTGGCCTTTTCTTCCGGCGGCAGATCGTAGAGGTTCTTGTCCATCGGCTCGCCCGGGTCGATCTTGTTCATGATGCCGTCGAGACCGGCCATGAGCATTGCCGCGAAGGCGAGATACGGGTTGCAGCTCGGGTCCGGCACGCGGAATTCCATTCGCTTGGCCTTCGGGCTCGGCGAATACATGGGGATGCGGCAGCAAGCCGAACGGTTCCGCGCCGAGTACGCGATGTTGACCGGCGCCTCGTAACCCGGCACCAGGCGCT
>CAZLBS010000046.1:10263-12751 GCA_964557505.1 uncultured Nitrospiraceae bacterium
GTTCGTCAGCGCCACGAGCGCCTTGGCGTGCTTGAGCAAGCCGCCGATGTACCACAGCGCTTCCTGGCTCATACCGGCGTACTTGTCGCCCGCGAAGAGCGGCTTGCCGTCTTTCCAGATCGACTGGTGGCAGTGCATGCCCGAGCCATTGTCCATGAACACCGGCTTCGGCATGAAGGTCGCGGTCTTGCCATGCTTCAGCGCGACGTTCTTGATGATGTACTTGTACATGAGCAACTGGTCGGCCATGAAGACCATCGGCCCGAAGCGCATGTCGATTTCGGCTTGGCCCGCCGTGGCCACCTCGTGGTGGTGGGCCTCGACCGCCAGACCGGCATCGAGCATCACTTGCACCATTTCGCTGCGGATGTCGTGGAACTTATCGCTCGGCGGCACCGGGAAGTAGCCTTCCTTGTGGCGCGGCTTATAGCCGAGGTTGCCGCCCTCTTCTACACGCCCCGTGTTCCACGTCGCCTCGACGCTGTCGATGGCGTAGAAGCCGCCCCTCGGCGCGTAGTCATAGCGGATGTCGTCGAAGATGAAGAACTCGGCTTCAGGCCCGAAGAAGCACATGTCGCCGATGCCGGTGGACTGCAGGTAGGCCAAGGCCTTCTGGCAGACGTTGCGCGGATCGCGCGAGTATTTCTCTTTCGTAATCGGGTCCATGATGTTTGCGTACAAAATGAGCGTAGGCAGTTCCATGAAGGGGTCGACGGTTGCCGTGGCCGGGTCCGGCATGATCAGCATGTCGCTCTCATGGATGCCCTGCCAGCCGCGGATCGACGAGCCGTCGAAGCCGAGCCCCTCCTCGAACGTGTCCTCCGACAACTCGGACGCAGGCACCGTGAAGTGCTGCTGCATGCCGGGGAAGTCCATGAAGCGGTAGTCGATAAACTTGATCCCCTTCTCCTTGACCAAGTTCACGACGTCCTTGGGGGTGTATTCCTTGTGCATTGCGGCCTCCTGAGATTAGTGCCTCACCAACTACTGCCATGCCATGGCACGTCCACGGCGTGCATGAAACCCGCGGCGCCCTGCGCCGGGCGTCTGCCAGCAGCCCTGCCAGCCCTTGCGCCCCCGCCCGTGGCGGCGGGTTTAGCTAATCGCGATGTCGCCCGATTCGCCCGTGCGTATCCGCACCGCATCTTCAATCGGCGAAATGAAGATCTTGCCGTCGCCGATCCGCCCGGTCGACGCGGCTTTGACGATGGCATCGACCACCGCCTGAAGCTGCTCATCCGCGACGATGACCTCGACCTTCACCTTGGGCAAAAACTCGACCACGTACTCCGCGCCGCGGTAGAGTTCTTTATGGCCCTTCTGACGGCCAAACCCTTTGACTTCAGATACCGTCAAGCCCTGAATGCCGACCCCGGCCAGCGCCTCCTTGATCTCTTCAAGCTTGAACGGTTTTATGATTGCTTCTACTCGCTTCACGGCTGTTTCTCCATGGTGACCACAGTGCCTGCCCGAGCATCATAGAGAGCGCCCGCAGTCACCGCAATTATGTCTACAGCCGCACGCCTCTTGCACCAAATGCAAGCAAAAGATATACCACTCTGTGGGTTTCACCCTACCGATTTGCATGATGCCTTGCACCAGAGACGCAAGTAGTTGCAAAAGGTTAAGTTATAGCGAAGGTCCGGATAGGATGCTGCCATGAGCGGCATTCGGTTTGGTAGGCGGCTCGAACCGTAGACTTACAAAAATGTCGGAAATGCAGACGCTCTTCCTACGAACATGTAGGTTGCTCTATCGCATCGCGTAGCCCCGGATGAACCGGCGGCCGCGCAATTGCACCGCCGACGCGGGGAACGTACGCTTGCAGATAAGGGGCATAACCAATCCAGAAGGAGGCAGATGTGCCTGCTGAGCAGAGCATCCAGATGGTTGACTTCGCCCGCGAGCGCGCGGCCACCGGCGGCAGAATTGAAGCGGTTGTGCATGAAGTGCTCGCCTCAGGCTGGTATTTGCAAGGCCAGCGCTTGGAAACATTCGAATCGCTGTGGGCCAAGTGGCTTCATGCTCAGGGCGCGCCGCATGAAACCCAAGCCGTGGGCTGCGCGAGCGGGACGGCCGCCATCACGCTGATTCTTCGGGCGCTTGGCATCGGTCCAGGCAAAACCGCCGCGGTGCCCGCCAATACCTGCCCGCCCACGGCGCTGGCCGTGTTGGCATCCGGCGCGGCCGTGCGCTTCGTCGACCCCAACAAGACCACGCTCCAGCTCGACGCGGCGGGCGTGCAACGGGCACTCGCCGAAGGCCCTCTGCACGCCGTGGTTGCCGTGCATCTCTATGGCAATGCGGCCGATGCCGAAGGACTTGCAGCGGCATGCGCGCGGGAGAATATCCCCCTCATTGAAGACTGCGCCCAGGCCCACGGCTGCATGATCGGCAGCCGACCCGCGGGCAGCTTTGGCGCCGCGGCCGCTTGGAGCTTTTACCCGACCAAGAATCTTGGGGCCTGCGGCGACGCGGGGGCCGTAAC
>CAZLBS010000047.1:0-12539 GCA_964557505.1 uncultured Nitrospiraceae bacterium
TGAAGTATCACTGGGCCTGGGAGCATTACATGAATGGCTGCAACAACAATTGGCTGCCGAACGAGGTGCCGATGCAGCGCGACATCGAGCTGTGGAAATCGAATCAGCTCAGCGAGGACGAGCGCCTGGTGATCATGCGCAACCTCGGCTTTTTCTCGACGGCGGAAAGCCTCGTGGCGAACAACATCGTGCTGGCCATCTTCAAGCACGTGACGAATCCGGAGGCGCGGCAGTATCTCTTGCGGCAGGCCTTCGAGGAAGCGGTCCACACGCACACCTTCCTGTATGTATGCGAGTCGCTCAATCTCGATGAGCGTGAAGTGTTCAACATGTATAACGAAGTGGATGCAATCGAGGGCAAGGACGAGTTCGTCATGGACCTGACCTCGGCGCTCAACGACCCGAACTTCGAGACGGACTCGATCGAGAACATTCGCGAATTTGTCCGCAACCTCATCGGCTTCTACGTCATCATGGAGGGCATCTTCTTCTACAGCGGCTTCGTGATGATCTTGAGCTTTCACCGGCAAAACCGCATGACGGGCATCGGCGAACAGTTCCAGTACATCATGCGCGACGAGACCATTCACCTGAATTTCGGCATCGATTTGATCAATGGCATCAAGGCGGAGAATCCCGAGATTTGGACGCCGGCCTTTCAGGAGGAGATCTACGCCATGATCGAGAAGGCTGTGGGCTATGAGATTCAGTATGCGAAAGACTGCCTGCCGCGCGGCATTCTCGGGCTGAATGCGGAACTCTTCGAAGAGTATGTCCGCCACATCGCCGACCGGCGCATGGAGCGCATTGGCCTGCAGGCGAAATACCATAGCCGCAATCCCTTCCCGTGGATGAGCGAAACCATCGACCTGCAGAAGGAGAAGAATTTCTTCGAGACGCGTGTTACGGAATATCAGACGGCCGCGTCGCTGGAGTGGTAGGCGGAGGCACTACAGACGTACGGGGCCACTGGTCCCGGCGTTCCCTGGGCAGCCCTAACATCGCCGCCCGGGTTTGCATATAGAAGGGGAGTTGCGCGTTGGCGCAGCTCCCCTGTTTTCTGCGCCGCAGGAGGAACCAGCCGTCATGGCCAAGACCATCACTGTATTCGCCGGCAGCAGCGATGTCGTGCCCGCCCCCTTCCTTGAGGCCGCCCACATTGTTGGACAGGTCATTGCCAGGAGCGGCCACAGCATCTGTTACGGCGGCGGCAACATCGGCCTGATGGGCGCGCTTGCCCGTGCGGCCAAAGGCACCGGCTGTCACACGGTGGGGGTGGTCCCCGAAAAGCTCAATCTGCCCGACATCGTGTACGACAATTGCGATGAACTCATCATCACGCCCGACATGCGCCAGCGCAAGACCATCATGGAGGAAAAGGGCGATGCCTTCCTGTGCCTTCCGGGCGGCTTCGGCACGCTGGAAGAATTCCTCGAACTGCTTACACTCAAGCAACTCCACTACCACAACAAGGCCCTGTGCCTGCTGAATGTCAACCACTTCTACGACCCGCTATTGAAGCAGTTTGAGGTGATGTACGAGAACCACTTCGCGAAGCCGGCCAGCCGCGAACTCTTTTATGTCACCAAGTTTCCAAGCGAGGCGGTGGAATATATCGAGGGGTATACGCCTTCCGAGACCACCGCGAAGTGGTATTGACGAATCGAGGATCGCTTGACAACCTCGCATCCCTTTGCAATACTTGAAACAAGGGAAAACAGATAAACTCGAATTTCAAGAGTGGCGGACGTAGCGGCGCATCGCCTCGAAGGTTAGGTGCATGGGGCTCCGGATTGGAGATAGCGCACGACAATTGAGTGCGTTTCAGCAGCAGGCAGCTGATTTCAGCAGCCGCCAGCAGCCGGTGCGCTCAGGGGCCGAGCGTGGCCCTTCACCTTTGGAACGGACAGCTGGCCCCTCATTCCGTGCGCTTGGTCTGGCAGAGCCGCGCTCCCTGACCACCCCGCCTGAGACCGTGCGCTCGACAAACGCCGCCGCCGTCAGCGCCCTCAACCGGAACTTGCGCGAGGCGCGCGAGGCCATCCCGAGCTTGGAAGATCGGCTGGAGACATTGCGCACGCGATTCGAGCAAGCGCGCGATCAGGTGTTTGGTTCGCGGGAATCCGAAGCGAATCAGCCGGCAGAACCGCGGCGCATCGAGCTTGATTTTCGGCGGGGCGGCGAACTTGCTGCCGACAATGCCCGCGCGTTAATCAACGGCATCAGCCAGAATCTTGCCGTGACGCAAGCGCGGATCAACGGCGAAGAGCCGCCGGTTTCGCGCGTCCCCCTCAGCCGTCCCACTGCGTTCAGCCCCGACACCTTCAGTTTCTCGGCGGCAAACAGCAGGCCCTTCACGGCGGCACGCTTCGATTTCAGCGTGTAGATCCGCGCCGCTTTTGCACTTGCTCTTGGCGTGTTAGGCGCGTGTTTGGTATGCTCCGCCTGCTTGAGAGGCGCTGTCTGCATGCGCCTGTAATGACTCTGCTGCTGGCTCGTTAGGCGCCGGCTGTTTACCTACAGGACGACCCACATGGATGAATTGCATGTAACCGAAGAAGGCTTGGCTAAGCTGAAGCAAGAACTCCAAGCAGCAAAGGAAGAGTCCGGCAAAATCGCCGATCAGATTGAATATGCGCGGGGCCTTGGGGACTTGAAGGAAAACGCGGAGTATCACGCGGCGAAAGAGGCGCAAGCCATGAACAGCGCGCGGATCCGCGATTTGGAAGACAAGGTCGCACGGTCGGTGGTGCTGAATGATGCGGCTCTGGACAACTCCAAGTGCCTGATTGGGGCGACTGTTCGCATTCTCAATAAGAAGACCAACAAGGAAGTGACGTGGAAGCTGGTCAGTCCTGTCGAGGCGGACATGGCCGCGGGCAAGATCTCCGTGCGTTCGCCGGTTGGCGAAGCGCTTCTGGGCAAGCAAGTGGGTGAGACGACGGTCGCGAAAGTGCCCGCGGGCGACCTGCCGCTCGAGGTGCTGGAGATCACGCGCTAGCCCGCGGTGGCGCGCCAAGCGCCACATGTGGACAATATAGCTTCAGGCAATCCAAGGGCGGACTCTTTCTGGTCCGCCCTTTTTGCAAGCGCCGCGAGTCCATGATTGGCGGCTGAAGGCAGGACTAGGGACAGGGGATACCGGTACACGCATGCCGAAACGCACCGACATTCATAAGATCATGCTGATTGGCTCCGGGCCGATTGTGATTGGCCAGGCCTGTGAATTTGACTACTCAGGTACGCAGGCATGCAAGGCTTTACGCGAAGAAGGCTTCGAGGTGGTGCTGGTGAACAGCAACCCGGCCACGATCATGACCGATCCCGAGATGGCCGACCGCACGTACATCGAGCCGCTGACCGTCCCGGTCCTGGAGCGCATCATCGCGCGGGAGCGGCCCGACGCATTATTGCCGACCGTCGGCGGGCAAACGGGCCTGAACCTCGCGAAGGACTTGAGCGAAGCGGGCATTCTCGATACGTACGGTTGTGAACTGATCGGGGCGCGGCTGCCGGCCATCGAAAAAGCCGAGGATCGAGGGCTCTTCAAAGAGACCATGATCGCGGCGGGGCTCGATGTGCCGCAGAGCATGGTGGTGCATTCGCTGGCGGAAGCGCTCGACTTCGGGGCCGAACTGAACTACCGCGCCATTGTCCGCCCGGCGTATACCCTCGGCGGGAGCGGCGCGGGCGTATCCTTCAACAAGGAAGAGTACAGCGAGGCAGTGCAGCATGGGCTCGACGCGAGCCCCATCACCGAGGCGCTCATCGAGGAATCGGTCCTTGGCTGGAAAGAATTTGAACTCGAGGTCATGCGCGATTGGCGCGACAACGTGGTTATCATTTGCTCGATTGAAAACATCGACCCGATGGGCATTCACACGGGCGACAGCATTACGGTCGCGCCGGCGCAAACGCTGACCGACAAAGAGTATCAGCAGATGCGCGACCAGGCGATCATCTGCATTCGCGAGATTGGGGTCGATACGGGCGGGTCGAATGTGCAGTTTGCTGTCTGCCCGCGCACAGGCCGCATGGTGATCATCGAGATGAATCCGCGGGTCTCCCGAAGTTCTGCGCTGGCCTCGAAGGCCACAGGTTTCCCGATAGCCAAGATTGCCGCGAAACTCGCCGTAGGCTACAGCCTCGACGAGATCCCCAATGACATTACCCAGAAAACGCCGGCCTCCTTCGAGCCGGCCATTGACTACGTGGTCACGAAGATTCCGCGCTGGGCCTTCGAAAAGTTTCCGGGGGCCGAGACGAGCCTGACGGTGCAGATGAAGAGCGTTGGCGAGGCGATGAGCATCGGGCGTACCTTCAAAGAGTCTTTTCAGAAAGGGTTTCGCTCGCTCGAAACGGGGCGCTTCGGCTATGGCGCCGATGGCAAAGATGCCCCGCTCGACATGGACAGCCTGGAGGAGGAGCGAGCAGCGCTCCTGAAATCGATCCGCACGCCGCGCCCGGGGCGCATGCTCGATATTGGCCAGGCATTTGCGGCAGGCGCAACGATCGAAGAGGTCTTCGATGCCACGGCCATCGACCCTTGGTTTTTGCGGCACATGAAGGAATTGGTTGAAGCGCGGGATGCGCTCCGCGAAGCCGAGCCCGACAATGCCGTCACGCTCCGGCGTGCAAAGGAAATGGGGTTTTCCGATCATCAGCTTGGGTGGCTATGGAACATGCCGCCCGAAGCCGTTCGGGCGCTGCGGGCCAAACATGGCCTTAGCCCCGTGTACAAGCTTGTCGATACCTGTGCGGGGGAATTCGAGGCGTATACGCCGTATTACTACAGCACCTACTCCGATGAGGACGAAGTGCTCGATAGCAGCCGCACGAAAATCATGATTGTTGGCGGCGGGCCAAACCGTATTGGCCAAGGCATCGAGTTCGACTACTGCTGCTGCCACGCCGCCTTTGCGCTGAATGAAGACGGGTTCGAGACCATCATGGTCAATAGCAATCCTGAGACGGTCTCGACGGACTACGACACTTCGGACCGGCTCTACTTCGAACCCGTGACGTTGGAAGACGTGCTCAACATCTACGAGCGTGAAAAGCCGCATGGCGTGATTGTGCAGTTTGGCGGGCAGACGCCGTTGAACCTCGCCGCTGATCTCGAGTCCGCTGGCGTGCCCATCATCGGCACCAGCCCGCGCAGCATCGCCCGGGCCGAAGACCGGAAAGAGTTTCGCGAGGTCGTGCAGAAATTGGGCCTGCTGCAACCGGCGAACGAGACGGCCACGTCGTACGCGGCGGCGCGTGAAATCGCGGCCAGCATCGGCTACCCTGTGGTCGTGCGGCCCTCGTTTGTTCTGGGCGGACGTGCCATGGAGATCGTCTATGACGAGGCGGGCCTCGAGCGCTACATGACCGTTGCCGTCGAGGCATCGCCGGCGCACCCCATTCTTATTGACAAGTTTCTTGAAAGCGCCGTCGAGATCGACGTCGACGCGCTATGCGACCAGACCACCTGCGTCGTGGCGGGCATCATGCAGCACATCGAGGAGGCGGGCGTGCACTCGGGCGACAGCGCCTGCATTCTGCCGCCGTACGATCTTAGTGACGAGATGATTGCGCGCATCAAGGAACAGACCCGCGCGCTGGCGAAAGAGTTGGAAGTCATCGGGCTGATGAACATCCAGTTCGCGGTGTCGAATGGGCAGCTCTATATTCTCGAGGTGAATCCCCGCGCCTCTCGCACAGTGCCGTTCGTCAGCAAGGCCACGGGCATTCCCTTGGCGAAACTTGCCGCACGTGTGATGGCCGGCAAGACATTGGCTGAGCTTGGCATGACCGAAGACCCGCTGCCCAACATGTATTCGGCGAAAGAAGTGGTGCTGCCATTCGTGAAGTTTCCGAAGGTGGACATCCTGCTGGGCCCGGAGATGCGCAGCACCGGCGAGGTCATGGGCATCGACGCCACCATGGGCATGGCCTTCGCGAAAAGCCAGATGGCGGCTGCCAATCACGTGCCGATGGAGGGGGCCGTGTTCATCAGCTTGAACGATCACGACAAGGCGCATCTTGGAACCCTGGGGCAAGACTTGGCGGCCCTTGGTTTCAGCCTCATCGCAACGCACGGGACCGCTGCCGTCTTGCGGCGTCAAGGGCTCGAGGTCCAGGAGATTTTCAAGGTCGGCGAGTCGCGCCCCAATGTCGTGGACGCGATCATTAATGGAGAGGTCCACTGGATCATCAACACGCCGCTCGGGCGCGAATCGAAGTATGACGAACGCGCGATACGCCGGACCGCCCTCGAGCGCAACTTGCCCACCATGACGACGCTGGCCGCGGCGAAGGCTGCCGTCCTCGGCATCCGCGCCATGCGCGAACACGAGCCGACCGTCAAGAGCTTGCAGGAGCATCATACGGAAGCCGCCAAACAGGGGCCATGATGCAATGTCTTCTGAAGCCGCGAGCCGCACCGCTCTCTTTGTCGTTGCCACGCCGATTGGCAACTTGGAGGACATCACGGCGCGGGCCTTGCGCGTGTTGGCCGAGGCGGATTTGATTGCGGCCGAAGATACCCGGCATACGGCGAAGCTCTTACAGCATTTCGGGATTCATAAGCCGCTCGAGAGTTGCCATGAGCACAACGAGCGGGACAAGGCGCAAGGCCTGCTCGCGCGCATGCAAGCGGGGGCCACCGTCGCTTTGGTGACCGACGCGGGCACGCCGGCGATTTCCGACCCTGGGTACTGGCTCGTGCGGCTAGCGCACGAAGCGGGCCTGCGCGTCGAACCCATACCAGGCCCTTGCGCGGTCACGGCCTTGCTCTCCGCCGCGGGCTTGCCAACCGATCGCTTCACGTTTCACGGGTTCTTTCCGCGGAAAGCCTCGCAAGCCGCAACGTTGCTCGAGGCTTGCCGGAGCTTGCCCGGCACGCATGTCTTTTATGAATCGCCCAACAGGCTCGTGCGAACACTGTCCATATTTCAGGAGCATGAGCCGGAGGCGCTCATGGCCCTCGGGCGGGAACTCACCAAGCTGCACGAGACCATCCTGCGAGGACAAGCGGGGGAACTCCTCGCCGCGGTCGAACGGGGTCCGATTCGGGGTGAGTGCGTGTTGGCGTTATACTTGGCGGAAGCGGAGGCTCCTTCATTGGGCGATGAACAACTGCTGGCGCTGGTCCAAGGCGCCATGGACGAGCACAATCTTTCCCGGCGCGATGCGGTGGCATGGGTTGCGCGGCAGCATGGCATCCCAAAGAACCGGGTCTACCGCGCGGCAGGAGCCGGTGCATGACCTCGCAATATCAGGCCAGTACGACGGCCTTTCGGCTGTGGCTCGTCAAGCGGACCGAACAAATGGCCGTCGTCGTGCGCTACGCCTTTTTTGCGGTGGGGGCCACGCTCACCGCGACCGGGCTGGCCTTGGACTGGAGCGTCTTCGGCATCTTGGTCATCGTCCCGATGCTGCTGATTCACAATGCCTTCGTCCATCTCTTGTTCGCCTTTAAGCGCTATTCTTTCTTTTCCACGCCGTGGAATTTCGCTATCAATTTCGGTGAAATGTGCGTCATTGTTCTTTTTAGCATTGGGCAAGACAATCCCGCGTTCGTCGTCTTTATCTTGTTCTTGATTGGGCTGAGCCCCTACATGCGTTCGCCATTCCGCTTCATGCAGTCCACCGCTTTATGCGTGAGCGCCCATGTGCTCATCCATGCCTACGAGTATTCATTTGCGAGATTCATCCAACAGTTGGATGTCATCATCCTTCAGGTGCTGGCCATCTCGGTGGCGGGCTATATGATCGTGCAGGTAACGCGGCTGCTCGAGCGGGCGGAAATCGAAGCGCGCCGCCAGGCGCTTGCTTTGGCCACGAGCGAATCGACCTTGCGCATGATTCTGGATGCGGCAGCCGACCCCATCGTTGTCTTCAATACGGAAGATGTGATCATCGAGGCGAACGACAAGGCCTGTGCCTTTCTCAAAGTGCGGCGCCCGGACTTGCTCAACCGGCGCATCCGGGCCTACATGTTCGACGATGGCACGCTGGCTGAGCGGCGGGAGAGCATGCGCGAACGCGGACGCTTTAAAGGCGAGCAGGTATTCATCGACGCCGAGGGCGAAGAGCACACGGCGGACTTATTCGTGCGCTCGTTCATTCGGGACGGCGAACGCCTGTTCGTTGGCTTGGTCCACGACCGAACGGGCAGCAAGGAGTTGGAAGAGGCCGACCGGCGCGCGCAAGAGCGCATGAAGCAACTCGAACGGGAGCTTCGCGAAATCGCCATGTTCAAGGCGGATTATGTAGAGAGCGTGTCGCAGCGGCTGCGCTCGCCGCTGACCACCATCCTCGGGTTTACCGGCATGCTTGCTGAAGGGGAACTGGGCGAGCTTTCGCTCGAGCAACGGGACGCTGTAAGCGCATGCCGCCGCAGCGCCCAGCGCATGCTCCGCGAGATCAACGCGGAAGAGGATGCGCAGTTGCAGCAAGTAGAGGCGGGCGCCGGCGTACCTCGCGAAACATAGGCGAATCACGGCGAATGCGTCCCGGGGCGTCCACGAAACCATGCGTGCTTGACTAAGCCCCTGCAGATGCCGAAGGCATCCCGAAAGATCCTTGGCTTGAGACCTTAAGACCGGCATAATGGCGGGCCTTGCAGTGACGAAGGAGGTGTACACGCGCATGGCGAGCGATACTCTCGGCAAGATGCTCATCATCGGTGCGGGGCCTGTCGGCCTTGGCATGGCCAAGGGACTGAAACAGGCCGGGATTCCATACGACCAGGTCGACGCAGACAATGACCTCGGCGGCAACTGGTATCACGGCGTCTATGAAACCACGCATATTATTTCGTCGCGCAAGACCACTGAGTTCACCGATTACCCCATGCCTGAGGATTATCCAGATTTTCCCAGCCGGGACGATATGTACCGCTACATGCAGGCGTATGCGGACCACTATGGGCTGCGGCCCACCATTGAGTTTCAAAAAAAAGTGGTGTATGTGCGCCCGTGCGAGGAAGATCGATGGGAGGTGACGTTCGCGGACGGGGAGCAAAGCATTTACAAGGGCGTGCTGGTTTGCAATGGCCATCACTGGGACCGGCGTTGGCCGGACTATCCCGGTGCGTTTGCCGGGGAGTATCTTCACTCTAAGGATTACAAGCATCCCGATCAGCTGAAAGGCAAGCGGGTGCTGGTGATTGGGGGCGGAAACTCCGCGTGCGACATTGCCGCCGAAGCATCGCGGGTCGGGTCATTTGCCGCGCTGAGCCTGCGCCGGGGCTACTGGTTCATGCCGAAGACCATTCTCGGGCGGCCGGCGGTCGAGATGATTTCACCCTACATGCCGGTGTTTGCGCAGCGCCTGCTGATCAAGACGATGTTGCGCATCATCATTGGCCGTTACAAGGACTACGGGTTGCCGGAGCCCGACCACAACATTTTCGAGCATCATCCGACGGTGAGCACGGAAGTGTTGCATTACATCAAGCATGGCCGCCTGAAGCCGCGCCCAGATATCGCCCGCTATGAGGGCGGCGTAGTCGAATTCGTGGATGGCACGCGCGAGGCGTTCGACATGGTGGTCGCGGCGACGGGCTTTCATGTGAGCTACCCGTTTCTGGCCCCTGGTCTGGTCGAGGTGAAAGGGGCCGTACCGCAGGTGTACGGCGGCAGTCTTGTGCCCAATTACAAGCACCTGTACATCATCGGCGGTCTGCAAGTGCGGTATGGCATTGGCCCGCTCATCGCGCCCGCATCAGACCTCATGGCGATGATCATCACGTTGCAAGATGAATGCACCCAACCGGTCGGCGCGATTCTAAGGGACCTGGGCGACAAGCCACCTGAAACGCATCTTGTCGATCCGCATGCGGCTATCCGCCGGATGCGCTGGGCGAAAAAGGCCCTGCCCTGGCTCATCCGCCGGCGCGACCGCAAGATGGCCCGCCGCCAGCCGGCGCATCAAAATCCGCCGATGCCCGCACCCAAGGAACTTAAACCGGACATGCAGGTATATTAATGCAGGGGCTGCTTGGTCAGCCTTGAGCAGTGCGTCTCGAGCGCCCATATGCGCTCGCCGCATACAAGGCTAACGATCGCCCGGCATGCTACGGGTCTTAGCGGCTTGCGGCAACAGCAGGTTTCACGATACGGGGAAGGAGCGATTACGGCATGTACTACCGATCCGCATTGGCGGTCATCATTCTCACCGCCATGGCATCAAGCCCGGCATGGGCGGGGCCCCTCGAGGACTACGTCAGCCAGCCTGAACCGCCCATGTGGGATTATTACGATATCGTAAATGCCACTCCCGGGGCATTTCTCGGCACCACCTACACGACCTACGAGTTGCTGCTTCGCTCGCAAGAGTGGCGCACCAGCGCGGACATCGAAACGGGCACCGTTTGGGAGCACAATTTGTTGGTCGTCATTCCGGACGTTCCAGAGAATGACACCGCTCTGCTCGTCGTGGAAGGCGGCAGCAATCCCAATGCTCCGGCAGATGTCACGGAATATGCGGGACTCCTTGCGAGCACCCTTGGCTCGGTCTTGGCGCTTGTCGGCCAAGTGCCCAATCAGCCGATTCGTTTCGTGGGCGAAGGCATCAACCGGCGCGAAGACGAGATCATCGCGTACTCGTACCGCCAGCATTTGGACGGCGGCGACGATGAATGGCCCGTGTTGCTGCCCATGACGAAGAGCGCCGTGCGGGCGATGGATGTCATTCAAGAGCTTGCGCAAGATACCATCGGATTCGAAGTCGATGGCTTCGTCGTGGGCGGGGCATCGAAGCGCGGCTGGACCACCTGGCTGACTGCTGCCGTGGATGACCGCGTCAAGGGCATCGCACCGGTGGTCATCGACGTGCTCGACATGGACGACCAAATCGACCGCCATTTCAAGTCATACGGCGAGTACTCGTTTGCCATCAATGACTATGTAGAACTGAATGTCTTCCAGTCTTTCGGCACGCCCGCCGGCGATGAACTCCAGGCAATCGTGGATCCCTTTGCGTATGTCGAGCGCTACACCATGCCGAAGCTCATCTTGAATGCGACCGGCGATGAATTCTTCCTTCCCGATGGCTCCCGGCTTTACTTCGATCAACTGCCCGAGCCTAAGGAATTGATCTATCAGCCGAACATTGGGCACGGCAGCGGCGATTTGGACATTCTGAGCTTGCTAGGCGATGCGACTTCCTTCTATCTCGGCGTTGCCCGGGATGAAACGCGCCCGGGCGTGGACTGGGAAATTTTGCCCACGGGCGCCATTCGCGCTACGGCCGAGGTTGCGCCGGAGCAAGTGCGCCTCTATCAAGCGACCACCGACACGCCCGGTCAACGCGACTTCCGCTTGACCAACCGCTTCGGTCAGGAAGTCGGCCCGGAATGGACGTACACGGTCCTCACGCCCGCCAAGCAAGGGGGCAACGTGTTCGTCGGCGCCGTGCCCTATCCCGATCAAGATGATTGGACCGGGTTCTTCTTGGAGTTCCGTTTCGACGGTTACAAGCTGACGACGGATGTCAGCATCAAGCCAGACTGGCTGCCGTATGAGGACCTCGACGGCGATGGTGAAGTCAACGTCGATGATGTGGACGATGACAGCGACGGCATTCTTGACGTCAATGAAGCGCCTGGGCAGGCTTGGGACACCGACAACGACGGCATCCTCAACGTGAACGATGACGACGACGACGGCGACGGCGCCACGGATGAGCAAGAAGCCAGCCTCGGCACCGACCCGCTGGATGCGCAGAGCGTGCCGCTGCCTGTGGATACGCGCTGGTCGCTGGGCCTGCTGCTGGTGTTGTTTGCGGGCCTCATTGGCGGCGCCCTGCGTTGGCGCGTCCGCCGGGCATAAGGAGCGCGCCTTCCCTTTATGGCAATCAATACTCTTGCCAGCGGCATCTATCTCGTAAGCGTTTCAGGCGGCGATGAACTCGGATTGAACGCGGGCTTGCTCGGCATTCTTGCCGGGCGCCGCGCCGTCATTCTCGACATCGGCCAGGCGGTCATACATGAAACGCTGACGCTGGGCATGCTGGTGCAGGCGCAAGACGAGGCCGAATGGCGCGAGGCCGCCCGCGAACTCCTTTACTATGGCTATGAGCATGGCCTGAAAGTGAAGTTCTCGCCGGTGGGCAGCGAAGAATACATGCATTGGGTAAATGCCCAGGGCAAACCGCGCCACATTATCACGGCCATTGGCCCGTCGTTCGAGGCGGGCCCCCTCGCCCGGCTGTGCGCCATCCTCGCGAAGTACGGCCTTACGATCGACGTAGTCACCCGGCTCTCCGGGCGCGTGCCGCTGAATGGCGAGCCGCCTCCTCCCATGGCCTGCATCGAAATGAGCGTGCGCGGAGAGCCCGCCGATGCCGGGGCCATGCGCAAAGAGATGTTCGAATTGGCGCGGAGCACCGGCTTGGACATCGCCATTCAGGGCGACGACGTCTACCGCCGCAACCGCCGCCTTGTCGCGTTCGATATGGACAGCACGCTCATTCAGACCGAGGTCATCAACGAACTCGCCGAACGCGCCGGGGCCGGCCGGCAGGTCGCGGAGATCACCGAAGCCGCC
>CAZLBS010000048.1:0-2663 GCA_964557505.1 uncultured Nitrospiraceae bacterium
GTTCGGCCCGTCGAGCGCAAGGTGGCATTCGGTCATCGCGAGGGGGATGCCAAGGCCGTCCGTTTCTCGGCGAATGCGCCGAATCTTGCTTTCATGGGCGCGATACGCATCCATCAGTTCTTCCCATGCCTGGTCAGGGTCATCGCGATAGCGCGTGCCGCGCAACACCGAGCGCTCGCCGCTGCCGGGATTCCACATGTGATGAAAGGCCACGTATTGCAAGTGTTCACCCGCGATCTCGATCATGCGCGGCGCCCAGCCGCTGTCGCCCCAGCCGATGAGTTCGATCGACGAATCCGCCTCGCGCATGGCCTTGGCAAATTCGATCGTCTTCCTGGCGGACGTCTCGACATCGAAACCTTTGCGGTCATAGGAAGTCTCATTGCCGATTTGCCAGTATGGAATGCGGCACGGTTCATCGAGACCATGGCTCTTTCGCAGGGCGTCGCCGGGATCGTTGCAATAGGCGACCCATTCCGCCGCTTCCTTCGAATCCCCGCGCCGGTTGCGGCCGAATGGATCGTGCATCCAGCGCTCGCGGCCATCGGATTCAATATTCACGCTCATGATGGGCTCGGCGCCGACGCGCTGGCAGAAGTCCACGAACTCAACGGCGCCCACCTGGTTGTGCTCATGCCCGCCCCACAAGAGGTTCACCATGGGCTGGCGCTCGAGGCGCGGGCCAATGGCTTCCTTCCAGCGGTAGTACGAGCTGAAGCAACCGCCCCACCGAATCATGGACGGCGCCAATGCGCTGGTCAGCTCGAGAACCTCCTGTTTCCAGTCATGCCGGCCATCGTCCCAGGCGGCGGCAACTGACCCGTCCGTTGCGCCCAATGGCTCCATAAACTGCATGTAGAGGCCGGGCGACAGGTCAAAGACGGGACTAGCGTCGATCGACAGCGTGTCCTCTTCCGGTTTGGCCCACGCGGGCGTCGAATAGGAAGCGGCCGCCGCGGCCGTCGGCAGAAATCCCACGCGGGCGCCAAACTGCCGCCGCGAAATCGAATCAGTCATTGCATACTCTCCCATGCGCCACGTTGCATCCGCAGCTCAGTCGATAGATTCTGTCGTGCCCTCAGTTTTGACGATGGCAACATGCATCGCGGCCAGGGCGAAAGCGACGAGCGGGCAGAGCAGATTGAAGAAGGCGAATGGGGCATAGGTAAAGGTGCTAACGCCGAGGGCACTAGCGGCGAATGCGCCGCAGGTGTTCCATGGGATAAGCACCGAGGTCACCGTGCCGCCGTCTTCGAGCGCGCGCGAGAGGTTGCGCGGGTCGAGGTTGTAGCGCTCATAGGATTCGCGAAACATGCGCCCCGGCACGACGATGCTGAGGTATTGTTCCGCGGCGAAAATATTAAAGAAGATCGCGCTGCCGACCGTGGCGGCGATGAGGCTGCCCGCCCCCCGCACGAATCCGAGCGCTGCCTCGGCGAGCCGCCGCAGCATCCCCGTCGCTTCCATCATGCCGCCGAAGAGCATCGCCGTAATGATGAGCGAAATCGTCCCGAACATGCCCGTCATGCCGCCGCGCGACAGCAAGGCATCGACGGCGTCGTTGCCTGTCTCCAACACAAACCCCGAATAGGCGCTGTCGAGGATGCCGGCATACCAGGCCGTCAGCGAAAAGCCGCCATCCGCCGAATACTGCCCGCGCTGAAACAGCAAGGCGCACAGGGCTCCGAGCAATACGCCCACCATAAGCGAGGGAATGGCGGGCGTGCGCAGCGCCGCAATCACAATCACGATGAGGGGAACGACCAACAAGAACCAGTGAATCGTAAACGCGCCCGAGATGGCATCGAGCATGGCGGGAATCTCGCGCCCGTCATAATCATCCGGGCTGATGAAAGCGCCCGCCGCGGCGAAAAGCGCCAGTGCGAGCACGTAGGCCGGAATGGTGGTGTAAAGCATATGGCGAATATGGATGAACAGCTTGCTGCCGGCAACCGCCGGGGCCAGATTGGTCGTATCCGACAGCGGCGACATCTTGTCGCCGAAATAGGCGCCCGAAATGATGGCGCCTGCGGACAAACCAAGGGGCACGCCGAGCGCTTCCCCGACGCCAATGAGCGCCACGCCGACCGTGCCCATGGTGCTCCAGCTGCTGCCAATCGCCAGGGCTACGACGCTGCACGTCAAACACGACACCAGTAAAAAGACGGGCGGGCTGATGAATTGCACGCCGTAAAACACAATCGTCGGCACGATGCCGCCCGCAATCCAAAGCCCGATAAGCGCGCCTACAATAATAAGAATGATCAACGCCTCCATCGCGAGCACGATGGATTTGATGGCCCGCCCCTCCAGATCGCCGTAGGGGATCTTAAGGACGAAATGGCCGAGCGCGCCGCACGCAATTGCGGAGAAGAGCAGCGCCATCTGGTTCGGGCCATAGGAGGAGTCGTCACGAAAGATCGCCACATTGACGACGAGCAAGGCAATCAACAACGCGGGCGGAATGAGCGACAAGCCAAGGCTTGGCTCAGCATCGGGATGGCGCATATTGGCGTCCTTGCGTGCGGTAGGAAAGAATCCCCGTAACGCGCCGAATATAGCGCCGCCCGCGCGGCCCTGTCTACAGACGCTTCAGCAGCAGCCCAAGCAGCGTCTTTGCCGTGGGGGTCAGGCGCGTGCGGTTGTAGGCATCGCCGATTTTC
>CAZLBS010000048.1:2673-12248 GCA_964557505.1 uncultured Nitrospiraceae bacterium
GGCCTCGGCCTGCGTCGGATAGGGGTGAATGGCCTTCGACACCTGGCCTAAAGTGAGGCCGCTGGTCATCGCCAAGGAGATTTCGCCTATCAAGTCGCCCGCATGCGCCGACACCACAGTGGCCCCAAGGATGCGCCCCTTCTTGCTGGCGTGCACCTTGACGAAACCCTCGGTCTCCCCGTCAAGAATCGCGCGGTCCACCCCCGCCATATCCTGCCGGAAGGTGTGGTAGTCAGCGCCCTCGTCATCGAGTTCGGGGGCCGTCTTGCCGATGTGCGCCAACTCTGGTTCGGTATAGGTGCACCACGGAATCGCCAGTGCACTCGCCTTCGCGCGCCCCAGAAACAACGCATTCTGAATCACAATGCGCGCAAGAAAATCGGCACTGTGCGTAAACTTATACTTAGACGAAATGTCGCCCGCCGCATAGATGCGTTTGTTCGAGGTTTGCAGACGGTCGTCCACCTCGATGCCGTGCGGGCTATACGCGACGCCCGCGGCCTCAAGGGCGAGGCCCTCGACATTGGGCGCGCGTCCGGCTGCCACCAAGATCCGATCCGCCTCTACCTCGTGCGTGGCGCCCTCGGCGCGTGCGCGAATGATTGCACGCCCATTCCTGCCCGATGCGGCTTCCATACCTTCACAACCACAGAGAATACGCACGTCATCGCGGCGGAGCGACGCCTCCACGATGTCCGCGGCTTCGCGATCCTCCTTCGGCAAGATCCCCGAAGCCGTATCGAACAAGCTTACGACGCTGCCAAGGCGGGCGAAGGCCTGCCCCATCTCGCAGCCAATCGGGCCTGCGCCAATGATGCCCAGGCGAGCAGGCCGCTCCGTGAGCGTGAAGACCGTCTCATTCGTGAGGTAGTCCACCGCGTCGAGGCCAGGGATAGGCGGAGCAGCCGCACGTGCGCCCGTCGCGATGCACGCCCGCGCGAACCGCAGCGTCTGCCCGCCAACCTCGAAGCAGTCCGGCCCCGCAAACTGGCCGTCGCCCAGAAAGACATCGACCCCCTTCTGCGCGACGGCGTCGACTGCGTCATGATGGCTGATGTCCGCACGCAAGCGGCGGAGCCGCTCCATCACGGCCCCAAAATCGCTCGCGGCGCCCCCTGCCAACTCCACGCCAAACGCGCCGGCGGTGCGCACGGCGTGGCCGCGTTTGGCCGCAGCGAGCAGAGCCTTGGAAGGGACACAGCCGACATTCAGGCAGTCGCCGCCAACGAGGTGCTTCTCCACGAGGGCCACCCGGGCCCCTAAGCCCGCCGCCCCTATCGCGGCGACAAGTCCAGCCGGGCCCGAGCCTATGACGAGGAGGTGATACTTGGCCGCGGCAGTTGGATTGCGGCGCCCCTCTGGCCGAATGGATTGCTTCCAACGCTGATTATGTTCGTCCATGGGCCACAGCGCAGCGATGCCGCTGTCCGCACGCTCGCCGTTCTCTTGCTCGATGGGCTTTGTCAACGTAACGCCTCCTTATCGCATAAAGTTTCTGGGCCCCTTGCGGGATGTTTAGATAGATTCAAAGGGCGCGCCAGCCTATTTCAACCGGCGTGCAGGATCTCGTTGTAAAGGGCCAAATAGTTGCGGCACATGTGATCGAGCGCAAAGCGCTGACGTGCTGTTTGCTGTGCGGCTTGGCCCAAGCGCGCCCGTAAGGACTCGTCCCCCAACAGATCGCACACGGCATCAGCCATTGCAGGCGCATCGTCGCGCGGCACTAGCATGCCATTGACCTTGTGTTCGATCGCTTCCGGATGACCACTGACATTGGTGGCCACTGTAGGCAAGCCGTGGTGCATGGCCTCGAGCAACACAAGCGGCAAACCCTCGTACGCCGATGGCAAGAGCAGCACCTTCGCCGCCCGGTAATGAGGCCCGAGCGCCGAGCTGTTCATGCGGCCGGGGTTTTCCACCGCCTCCAGCAATCCGAATGCTTGGAATCGTGCATGCAGTGCCGGCGCCTCGTCCAACCGAAAACCCACAATGCGCAGCTTCGCTGCCGGGAACCGCTCGCGGACGCGCCGCAAAACGTAGGGCAGCATCATGACGCGTTTACGCGGCCCCGGCACACCGCAATACAGCAGTTCGACGGGGTCCGCCCGTTCGCCATCAGCACCGCTTGCCTCGAGTCCATAGTAGATAACAGAGGCCGTCTCTGCCCTTTTTTCCCCCAAGACATCTCGTGCGGCCGCCCGCGTAACGGTATTGACTGCATCAGCGCAACGCAGCGCGATGGCATCGTGCAGCTGATGCAGCGGCACGGCGAGCCAGCGATAGGCCATATCCCATGCGGCCCCGCGCTCCTCATGACCTTCTATCCTGTAAGCGGCGAAGCTCTCTCCGATGCCTTTCCAGCTCAGATGAAAGGTGAGCAAGCATTTGCTGCGCCGGGGCCAAATCGTGAGCAAGAGAATCAGGGGCAGTGCCTCGCCGCTCTGGCAATGCACGATGTCCGCACGGGCCGCCTCGCGCACCCAGAAGGCGGTCTTCAAAAACCACCCAATGGGCGACCGTGCGATGCGGTGTACGGGCGGAGACGCGTGCCGCCCGGCCGTCACCACCACCGATTCATGGCCAGCGGCCAGAAGAGCCCGGTGGAGATGCGCGGCGAATTCACCTACGCCCCCCACCCGTTCAGGTGGAAAGTAGGGCACGACGTGCAGCACCTTCATGCGGCGCGCCTAGGCCAATGGGCGGCCGCTGATGACCGCATCGAAAACCTCGGCATAGCGCGCGGCCACCGCCGTCCAATCGAGCCGCTGACCCGTCTCGAGTGCACGCGCCCGAATGCGCTCCCGTTCCGCCGCATCGAGTCGCAGGGCATAGATGAGTGTTTCCGCGAGCGCCGCCGGGTCCCCCGGCTCAAAGAGAAAGCCATTGCCGCCATCTTGGACAACGTCCGGTATGCCCCCGCTGGCCGAGGCGATCACCAGGGCGCCCGCTGCCATGGCTTCCGAGACCACGGTCGGCATGCCTTCGCTTTCCCCCTCGTGAATGATGGACGGCACAACGACGGCCCGCGCGTGCCGGAGATACCGCGCGATGTTCTCATGCGGCTGACGGCCCAGAAAGCGCACATGCCCTTCCACGCCAAGTTCCGCGGCAAGCTTCTTCAAGCGTGGTTCCAATGGCCCGTACCCCGCGAGCAGCACGCCCATTCCCGGTGCTTCATCGAGCAGCGCGGGCAGGGCCTTCAAGAGGATATCCGCCCCCTTGATGGCGATCAGTCGGCCCACGAATAAGATATAGCCATCGTCGAAAGGCTGGTTAGGCGGCGTTTCGTGAGCTACGGGAGCGAAGCGCTGCGCGTGCGTTCCCATCGGCTGCACACGAACCGGCGGCGGCTCTTCGACGATGTGCTGCACGTGGCCGGCAATGTGCGAGCCCGAGACCATCATCGCGCCGCAACGCCTTGCGACGTAGCGGGTCGCCCATTCGCCGCCCGGAAGCTTCCGCACCAGGGCCATGTCGCCGCCATGAATCGTGACCACATGGGGAAATGGGCGCGCGCCCTGCTGAATGCGCGCCGCCGCAAAGGCGTTTGGCAGCAGCCAGTGCGAGTTCACCAGATCAAAGGCCCCGCTCGCCAGCATGCGCTTCAGCGTTCTCGAGAGAGCGGCCACATAGAACGGCGGCTGGATGCGCGCCAGCAACGAGTGCTGCATGTTGCCGCGCATGCCTGCCCCGTAGGCGAGTTTCTGCCATCCCCGCGGCCAAAAGTAGGTAAAGCGCTCGACCTGCACCTGGCCCATGGTTTCGCTCAGCGGCAACCCCGGCGCGTGCGGCGCGGCGGCGACAACCTCATACCGCTGCGCTAGCGCTTGTGCAAGGTCGTACACGAAGCGGGGGAGTGCGTCGCCTTCCCGCTGCGGAAAGGTGCTCGTCGTCAGCAGAATGCGGCGAGTCATGCGCCCGGCGCTGCGTCCTCAGTCCAGCCCATGCCGGCGCATCAAATACAAAATATGCTCCTGATTCATGCGGATTCGCGCCAGCATGTCGGCCACCATGGCCGTGACAAATGTGAGGAACCCCATGATGCCCAGGAAGCCCCCCGTGAAGCCTGCCCATTTATGGGGGCTAAAGGTCCCCACCACCAAATAGTGAATGAGCAGGAAGGTGAACAGGGCGAAGGCTGTCCCCATCAACACCATGGCCAGCCCGCCAAACACCCACACGGGACGGTAATCGCGAAATGTGCGGAAGATGATCTTGCTGGTGTTAATCGCATAATAGAAGAGGTTCGGGGCGACCCGGCTTGTGCCAAATTCGCGCCGCCCCCGGCAGGCCACGGGAATCTCCTCGACGCAAACGCCCTTGTAGCAGAGATCCAAAAACGTCTCTTGCGTATAGGTGAACGAGCCGAACAAATTCAGGCGCAGCAAAGTGTCTTTGGAATAGGCGCGAAAGCCGCAGGACACATCATAAAAGCGGCTGCCGCATAGCGTGCTGATGAGCCGGCTCATCGCCTTGTTGCCGTAGCGCCGCGCAAAGCCCATGTCGCACGGTTCGAGGGCGTCATCCTTGAAGCGCGACGCGGTCACGAAGTCCGCCTTGCCCGTGAGCAATGGCTCCAGCAATTTCGGAATATCGCGAGGATCGAATTGCCCGTCCGCATCCATGTTCACCATGAAATCGGCATTCATCTCGAGGGCATAGCGTACCCCCTCTTTAAACGCCAAGCCGACGCCCTTGGTGGTCGTATGGCTCACCACGTCCGCCCCGGCCTCTTCGGCCCATTCGCGCGTGCGGTCTCGGGAGCCATCGTCAATCACCACCACGCGCACATCGTCGATGCCGTCCAGTTCGCGCGGTATCGCTTCAATCACCTGGCGAATCGTGGCCTCTTCGTTCAGGGCAGGCAGCACCACGCACAGCCGCACGGGCCGCCGCTCATATGCGCTCAGCCGGGGCCCCTCAACGATTTGGCCGCCTTGGTTGGATGCGATCGCTTCAGATGTCGGGTCCATTGCTTGCGAAATCCATTCCTCGATACCCAGATTGCACCATCGGCCCCACGCAGCACTATACACGTATTCCCGCCGTCTGTTCCACACACAGGCTTAAATCAGGGTGAAACGGGCTCTTTGCCAATGGTTGCTGCAGAGGCAGGCGCGAGTTCCGTATGATCGGGCGAGGGGGACGTGATGTGAAACAACCAGACGGCGAGGCAAGCCCGCCCGAAAGCGGCGATGCGTTTACAGCCGAGCGCGCGGCCATGGTCCGAGACCAGCTCGCGGCGCGCGGCATTGCCAGCCCGGCCATCCTGGCAGCGTTCATGAAGCTGCCACGGCATTGGTTCGTGCCGGAGCAGTACGCAGCCCTGGCTTACGGCGACCGGCCGCTGCGCATCGGCTATGGCCAAACCATTTCCCAGCCCTACATGGTCGCGCTGATGACGGACGAACTGAATCCCCTCCCGGGCCAGCGCGTATTGGAGGTCGGTACTGGCTCCGGATATCAAACGGCGCTGCTTGCAATGATGGGCGCCACGGTCTTTTCCGTCGAGCGTGTCGCGGAATTGGCCAGCAGCGCGCGCAAGCGGTTTGCGCAGCTTGGCATTCAGACGCAGAGCGAGCGAGCCCAAGACGAACGCGAACAGCCGGGCGGCAGCAGTCGCGAAGCCGCTGGCACGATCGATGTGCTCACCGGGGACGGCACCCTAGGATGGCCGGAGGCCGCGCCGTTCGATCGCATTCTTGTCGCCGCGGGCGCTCCATCCGTGCCTGAAGCATTGGAACATCAATTGGCCATGGGGGGGCGCCTTGTCTGCCCCGTAGGCGACCGTGAGAAACAGGTGCTTGTCCGCGTCAGCCGCACGCCCGATGGCTGGGTTCGAGATGAGAGTGTCGGCTGCCTGTTCGTGCCCCTCATCGGCGAGGAAGGCTGGAAAGGCTGATGGTTCTCCCAAGCGTCATTTCCCTCGAGCACGTCTCCATGCGCCGTGGGGGCGCCACGATCATCGACGACATCAGTTGGCAGGTAGCGCCCCGCGCGCACACGGCGATTATCGGGGCCAACGGTTCCGGCAAGACCAGTCTGCTCAAGCTCGTGACGGCATACGAATGGGCGACGGGCGGGGCCGTCGAAGTGCTCGGCTGCCGGCTCGGGCATGTCAATGTGTTCGATTTGCGAAAGCGCATCGGGTGGGCTACCGGGCATCTCGCGGTCCGCATCCCGCGCGGGCAAACCGCATTCGACGTCGCCCTATCCGGGCTCGAGGCTTCGATCGGCATCTACCGGGAGATAGATGAGAAAGGCCGCCGGCACGCACGCGAGGCCTTGCATGCGGTACGGGCCGGTCATCTCGAAAACCGCACCTTCGAAACCATGTCTCAAGGCGAACGCCAACGAACGTTGATCGCCCGTGCCCTGGCCCCGCGGCCCGAATTGCTCATCCTCGACGAACCGTGCGCGGGGCTCGATCCAGCGGCACGAGACCTCTTGCTAAACGACCTCGCGGCTCTCGCTGGCGCGCCCAACGCCCCTACCATCCTGATGGTCGTTCACCACGTAGAGGAAATCGCTCCCTGGTTCGTCAATGTGCTCGTACTCAAGGCAGGACGCGTTCTGGCGGAAGGCGCGCCGGAGGCGGTCCTCACCAGCGCTTGCATGCGTGACGCGTTCGACTGGCCCTGTGAAGTGGTCCGTCACGGCGGCCGCTACGCCCTCTTGCCCTCGTTCGGGCAGACCCAGGGCATGGCCTCCAGCTAGCCCGAAAAGGGAATGCGTCCGTTGCTTAACTGCTCATCCACAACGCGCCGAATGGTGTTCGCGTCTAGGCCCGCTGCCATGCACTCTGCCGCGGCATCAGCAAGGTGTTCCCGAACCATGGCCCGCACCGCATTTTTGCAGCGTTCACGCGCCCGCTCGGCCACAAGCACCCCAACGCCGCGCTTGGTGTTGACCAGGTTCAGCAATTCCAAATCCCGGTACGCCTTCGTAATTGTGTTCGGATTGACCTGCAGCCGTTCCGACATTTCGCGGACTGAGGGCAAGCTGTCGCCCGTTTTCAGCCGGCCCGACGCGATCGCGAATTGCACCTGATACTCGATCTGCCGGTATACTGCAACAGGTGCGTCCGGATTCACCGCGAAGCCAAAGTGATTGTTCATGCCTGCGTCTGCCCTTGCTTTCCCGCCGCGAGACGGGCGTACCGATGAATGAGTGCCAGCGTCTTGAACGGTCATTGAATGAGCCATCCTGGGTTATGAACGCGTCTTGCTTGCATAAAGCCGATCACTGGCCCTACGCGTCTATGAGAGAAAGCGGGCCGTATCGCCCGCGGTCTTGCAGCCAAGAGGGCATGGCATGAACGGCATCGATACGCACGAGCAGCCCGTAGGCATGTGGCCGCGGTGCGCCGCTGTAGGACGCCGCTGGCTTCCCGCTATTCTGCTGGTGCTTCTGTGCGCCGGACATGCCGCCGCGAATATCTGGTGGCTCCAGACCGATCGCCACGCCATCACGGCTGACGAGTCGGTCCACATGGAGACCGCGCGCTTTTTTCACGCCGCCCTCACGTCGCCGGAATACCCCAGCCGCCTCGAACGCATCGCGCGGGTGTTGCAGATTCAGAGCCCCTATCCGCCGCTGTTGCATCTTCAAGGCGCCCTCCTTGCGCGTCAGGCCGGGTATCACCCAGATGTCATGGCCTTTGCCAGCACCATTAACTTCATGCTCATCATCATGGGCGTCTACTGCATTGCCCGCACGGCGCTCGGCCCCTGGACCGCTCTGGCTGCCGCGGCCCTCGCGAGCTTTACGCCCATACTTTTTGCCGCTTCCCGATTCTTCCTGACCGATTACCTAAGCGCCACGATTGCCGTGTGGGCCGTCTATTGCCTCCTGCGCTCGGCGGGCTTCCAGCGCACCAAATGGGTCTTGGCCTTCGGAATGCTCAACGGCTTGGGCATCCTCGCCCGGCCCACAACGCCCATCTTCTACGTGCTCTTGGCGGGCGGCATGTTCGCAGCGGCCTGGTTTCGCGCGATGTGGCACGCCCCCGCTAAGCATCTCTACTGGCATGTCACGCGCTTTTACATGACGCAGGCAGCCGTCGTGCTGGTCGCTACGGCCGCTGTCTGCGTGCCGTGGTTTGCCGCCCATTTCGGCTACTTCACATCGTTCTGGTTCGAGGACTTTCGATTTGGCCAAGGCGTCTCCGCGCCGCCCCTGCCGGAAGCTCCGCCTCTCCCGCCGCCTGAGGAATCCGGCCTCGCCCAAACTGTGCCTGAACAGGACAGCCTGCCCTTAGACGCTATTAAGACGGTTCGTCACGCCGCTTTCGTGCCCGGTCCAATACTCAGTCACATGACCGCGGCGCCCGGGGCTGCGGCCGTGACGCAAATGTGGCCATTGAATCGCCCCTGGGCCTACTTCCCCGTCGACTGGGTGAATGGCTGCGTGTTTTTGCCTATGGCCTTGCTGTCTGCGGCAGGCGCTCTATGCGGCTGGAGCGGCGGGCCCAAAGTCCAACGGCTGACATGGGTTATGGTCGGCTGGCTTGCAGGCGCGTATGCCGCATATACCATGCTTTTGTGGACGATGGGGCCCCGCTATTTTCTGCCCGCTGTTCCGCCCGCCGCGGTCTTGAGCGTGTTGGCCCTGAGAGCCCTGCCGCCGCGCTGGCCGCGTCTCGCCGTTAGTCTTGCTGTGGCTATCGTCCTTGCCCTGACCTATGTAAACTTGACCTGGGCGCCGTTAGGCCCGCTTGCCAGCATCCAGCTTCCAGCGGGCGGCGGGACGGAAGCCGTCCGAAGATTTGGGGACGAGGGCATGGTGCTCTGGAAAGCGGCCATTCGCTCAGGCAACTACGTCTTTGGCCCCCCGCGCCGGGAGCCCAATCCGACCGAACGCATCTTCGAGGCAATGGCCGCCGACCAGCGGGCGCGCGGCGCCGAGGGCGATCCCATCACCACCTTTCAGCGCCTCGGACGCCACGGCAAAGGGGGCATCTTTTGGCATGGGGCCTACTTCAATGCGCGCCATTATGCGCCCCTCCCCAACCCATACGCCCTATTTTCTGATGATGCCCTGCTCTTGCACCCGCTGGAGCGCATCGGCCCGCCTTGGCCCGAGGCGCCTTCAGACCTGCTCCCCTCCTTGCCAGAAACCGACTACATCGTCATGCGTTGGTCGCCGCCTGCGGACCCGGAAGCCAGCCCGGCGCCCTGGACCGGGCCCTTCGAGCAACGGGGCTTTCGGACCATTGCCCACTTCCATGAGCCCAGCGAAACCCGGTTGCCACCGTCGCAGTTCGTGGTCATGGCCAGGCCGGCACGCACCTTCGAAAACGTCCGCACATTCGATTTCCGAGGCGGAGATGCGGCTCCATGGCGGTTTCCCGAGCACGCCGCCGCCGTTCCGGGCGGCATGGTCTTTCCCGGCGGACGGGCCGGGCTGGGCCCAAAACTCGTAAACGCCGGCATTCCGGCAGACCGCTTCGACACGGTCCGGCTCATTGCCTCCGCGCGGACGCGAGACGGGGGGGAGGCCATACCGCTGGAGGGCGCACGCCTGCGCTGGACGAGCGCTTCCGACATCGACGAAGTGGCGCCCGACCGCCTCGC
>CAZLBS010000049.1:0-10361 GCA_964557505.1 uncultured Nitrospiraceae bacterium
CGCGGCGGAAACAATTTCCGGCCTCAGAATGGGATGCCACATGCCGCGATTGCCAACGAGATGATGGCCACAATGCGCATTTGAAACCTACGCCGCTGCGCCGCGTTGCCTATTTGACTTGAGCGCGCTTGATCACGGCCACGTGATCCAGCACGACCGAACCCGCATCGCGAAAGGCGATGTAGGGCACGCGCACCTGGCGCGGCGCATCGCCCGGCACGGTAAAGGCTATGCGGTACCGCTGAGGCGTTTCTCCAGGTTCGACCTGCGCCGCGCCATCAAACAGCCGCTTCTCATCGTCATCCCAAACGCCCAGCGTGATCGGCGTATCGGCCTGGACATCAAGCCGCATCAGGTAGGTCGCGCCGCCCTCGAGTTCGAGCGTTTGATATATGCGTCCCGCCTCGCTCGCCGCGTTGGCCCGCAACGCTTGTTGCGCATGCGTCGCGCGTTCCCGATCGGCCTCGAGTTCGCAGCCGGGAGCAAGCCAGCCCGGAAAAGCCCCGGCCTCGTCTTGCTCTTCGAAGCTTGCGTTCGCGAGCACAGGAGCGCTCCTTTGATCCGTGGGTGCGCCATCCAGAAAGGCATCTTCGACTACCCCGTCAACGACCGTCCGCTTGACGCGGATGACAGCCACGCATTGATTCGCCGATTCGGGCGGCCGCTGGATGTCGATGGCTTCAATGCGCAAGGCCTGCGGGCTTTCCGCAAGCCGCCGCAGAAACGTCAGCAAATGATCGATGTGCACCCTGCCTGTCTTGAATTCAAGCGTATACTCGCGGTAGCCCCCTTCGAAAGATTCAAGGTCGCCCGCGGGCAACGATGGAATCTCGACGATAAAGGAACCGCTGCCCGCGCTGCCGGGCTCCCCCGGGTTTTGACGTGCCAGGCGGTAGATCTCCGAGCCCAACCGGTCTTGGATCTCTTCGGCCGTCCAAGCCACCGAGTGCTGCGAACTGATCTGGCTGAACGCGGCATCGACGGGCTCCTGCCGCGCGAACTGCCGACTGTAGTTGATGAGCCGCACCTCGAGCCGGTCGATCGCCGCCAGTTGATTGTCCAGCGTTTCCATGGCGGACGTAAACATGGCATAGCCGAGCGCCCCGAATACCATGGCCGCGACGATGCCCATAAGCAGGCGCTCGCGTGGATTCAAGCCATTCCAGATCGACAAGAGGCGGGTCATCGCGCTTCTAGCTCCCCGCCCGCGGCCGCGCCTTCTTCGCCTTCCAATGGAAACGGAATCGTAATCTCGTAACCGACCACGGCTTGCCCCTTTTCTTGCTCGTTCTTGCGCCCGGTGATGCGCGCCAGTTCAAGCAAGGGCTGCGTCGTGCGCCCAATCTCGCGGATGTTCTCGGAAAATTGATCCACGATGCTCCCTGTTTCCGCAC
The DNA here is from genome assembly GCA_964557505.1 of uncultured Nitrospiraceae bacterium. Classification (GTDB taxonomy): domain Bacteria; phylum Hydrogenedentota; class Hydrogenedentia; order Hydrogenedentales; family CAZLBS01; genus CAZLBS01. The sequence goes on from CAZLBS010000049.1 coordinate 1,395, forward strand.
GGCCCTTGACCAGGATGCCCTCGGGGCGGTAGGCAAATTCGGAAATGTTCATGTCTTGCGGCGCGGCGTCAATGATGAGCCGAAGGCATTCAAGCACGCCCCCCGATTGATTGACCGCCCGCTGCAGCACCAGCAATTGCCGCTGCTTCTCCATCAGCGATTCGGCCTTTGGCGCCATGGAACGCGCCCGGGATTCCAACTCCTGAATGTATGCTTCGTTTTGATAGTACTTATGCGCGAATGCCCCGCCTAAGCTGAGCAAGGCGGCAAGCACCAGACCCGCCGCAACCAAGACTTGCCGCGGCAATGCTTGATGGCCGCGGGTTTGCAGGAGGGAATCCGGCGTCAGGTCGATGACCGCGCGGGCGCGCCCCTGCGCCGTGAGCGCGGCCCCCAGCGAACTGAGCGGCACGCCATCGACGTGTTCCTTGCCCCGCGCGATCAGCTTGTCAGGAAGCGTGAATGGCTGGCAGACAGCGGTCACTTCCGGCGAAAGCGTCTCGATAGCCGCATCCGGCGCAAGCCCATCCGCCGCTACGTAAAGGTCCTCGACGCCGAGTCCATCTTCTGATTCGCGCTTATAGCTCGACAGGGTGGCCCGCGTTTCCAGGCAAAGCTCTTCGCTAGCTTCGCCATCCTCGGCCAATACCGACCAGTCGCGCGACGTGCCGACCCCCCGGCTGAAGACCAAGGCGCGGTAGTGAAAGACCAATACTTCGAGCCCATCCTTTGCGAGATGGACGAGCCCCCAACGCTCGCCGTCGACGCCTGCCGCGGCAGCAACGGAAGCCAAGCAGGCCGTGCGCATATACACCGATTGCGGTTCGACGCCCGCGCCCCGGAGCAACTCAATATGCTGCTCGACATACTCGCGCTGGGCGAACACCGCCAAGGCCAACGAGTGCCCATCGCCGAGCTTTTCGAGCTGACACACATCCGTGACCAGATCGCGCAGGGCAAACGGCACGTACTCTTCCGCCGTCAGCCGGATCATTTGCTTGATTTCGGCGGGGTCGTGGCTCGGCAAATTGAGCAGGCGCGCCGTCATCGCATGCCGCGGCAGCACCGAATACACCTCTTCGCCGCCCAGCTTATGCTGTTTGACGAAGGCCTTCAGCGCCGCGCCAAGCGCCGCTTCATCGTCGCCCCACGCGCCCGCAGCAGACACATGGGCCTCGACATCAATGCCCTTGCTGGAACGCCGGCACTTGAGGCAGGAAATCTGATACGGGTCGAGATGAAGAATGCAGAATGTATTCGACTTACGAGCCAACAAGCTCCTCCCGCCAATCGAGCGTCCGGGTGGATTCGCCGCCAAGTTCTACCGTGGCGGTCACTTGCGCGCGCACCTTCCCTTGCCGCTGCGTCGCGATCCCGCGGATCGTAAAGAAGCGCGAATCGAGTTTGCAATACTTCCGAATGGCACTGTAGGACTTGCCCGAAATCCCCGTCCGCTTGCGCAATTCGCCGAACGACCCGAAGGATTGTTTTTGCTTCTGTTTCACGTCATCCGCGGCGCCGGCCTCTTTCGGTTCGCCATCTTTCGTCAAATCGCCGCGAGCCATCAGAATCTTTTCAATGTCCTCGCCGTCGACTTCCGGGATGTATTGGATGACTTCGGCAGGGGCCGTGTTGATGTTGATCTTGCCATCGCCCCACACGGTCAAGATGTCCTTGAGCCCCGGCGTGTCGTCATCGCCAAACCAGTCGTCGTCATCGATGTCTTCCAGCTGGCGAAATTCTTCGAGCGTAAAATACGCCACCGTGCGCCCGATTTCGCCGGCATCTTCTCGCCGCGATTCAATGTTGCGAACGTCGCTCAACGACAAATTGTCGACCTCGTTCAGGAAATCCGTTGGAGCCCGGTTGATGTTGATTTTGCTCTCGGCATCAAAAATGACATACGCGCATTCATCGCCATCGCCTTCGCGCTCCCCCAGTTCGAAGATGCTCTCCTGGCGCTTTTCGCCCGCACGCTGCTCCGGAATCAACTCGGCCGCTTCGCCCCGCTCGCTCAGGCGCGCGGCTTGCGGCCGCCCAACCGTGCGCACCCGGCTGCTGATGTCGCGTTCGCGAGCACTCGTGAAGCGGTCCTCTGGCGTAAGCTGCGGTTCACGTTCTCCCGCACCCGCTCCCGCAAGCAGATTTACGGGCTCACTCCAACGCTGCACATTGCTCGTCCGGTCAGGAACTTCTTGCAGCAGGTCGATGGCATTCTTGTTGCGAAGCTCGACCATGCCGCGCATGGCGGCTCCCCGGGCCATATAGAGCACCTGCGCCCGGTCGATGCTGTGGACTGCCGCGCGGCGTTCGAGCAATGACCGGTGCCCGAAGCCAAGCACTATCACCACGAGCACGGCCAACACGCCGAGCACAGTGATGAGCGCGAAGCCGCTCGAGCGATGACGGCTCATTGGGCATGACGGTCTAGTTGATGTTGACATTCGGTCCACCGTCAGGCCCTTTGCCAAGCGGCGTCGTGGGGCCCCGAAAGGCGACGAACGTCGTGAAGGCCACGTCTTCCCCATACGTGAATTCATCGTCCACGATGAGCGTCAGCTCTATGCCCTGCGGAATACCCCAGCCTTCTTTGTTCTCGTCTACCTTAATCGGGTCGCGCGATACGAATTGTGCCGGCTCGTCTCGCTTCCCTGGAATGACCTCCAATTCAGGCGTCCACCAATAGCGCAGCTTGAAATCTTCAAGACCATAGGCAAGATCGAAAGTCTTGGTGCGGCCGAGATCTGGATTGTCCAGAATGTCGTCTTTCATCTCCGGACGCCAGATAGGCAGCGGTTCCTCCACGATGGCTTCCCGGCGTTCCAGCGTTTTGCCGGGATTCTGGCCGTCACGCTTCAAGCGGTAATTGATCCACATGACGCGGGGCACGCTGCCTTCGTCCGGGTCCATCGGCGGCACAACGGCAAAAAACTCTACTTCGTCATCGTCGCCAATGAAGAAGGGATCCGACCCGGGCACGATGCTGTTCAGTTCGCGCGTCATGATGCTCGCGGCCGTGCGCATTTCCTGATAGGTTTCAAAGTGCTGATCACCCTGCCGCCACAGATTCAGGGCCGATTGAAAACTTGTATATACCGCGCCCATGACGATGGCCAGCAGCATGCTCGCGACGATCAGTTCGGCGAGGGTGAAGCCCGCCTGCTGCTGCCGCCGCCGCTGGGGACGCCTGTCGTGATGCCCGGTCATGGCACTCACGACCCTTCGCGCCGCGCGTCTTGAATCGCCTGCAGCACATCATCGGGGCGGATGTCTTGGCTGCCGCCCGGCTGAATCGGCTGCTGCAAATTGGCCCCGGGACGGCTCCCCCCCGCGCCGCCTTGCTGCAGCATTTCGGGCATCTGATTCGGATCAAGCAACGTCGTGATGACGGCCTCATGTTCGCGCCCGCCCCGGCTCCAACGGACCACCGCCTTCACCCGGGGAATGAAGGGCACCGGCAATTCGAGTTCATCCGGATTTACGCCAAGCTGCTCGCTGGCACGTTGAAGGCTGGCCCCGCTCACGGCGGGCGCGGGCACCTCGACCGTGTCGATGATGTATTCATACTGAAAGCGCGGGGCTGTTTGGAAAACGCCTGACGTGGTCCCCGCTTCAACGCGCGGCAGCACTTCTATGGCGCCCAGCAGGTGCTCCATGAGAAAGCGCGCTTCCGTGTAATCGCGCGCCAGGGCCCGCGTTTGAACGGATTGACGGAGCGCGGCGTTCATCGCCAAGACGCTCACGCTGAGCACGGTAAGCGCCGTCAACGTTTCGAGGAGGATATAGCCTGTCGATGCGCGGCGGCCCGTCATCGGCGGCGGCCCCTGCGGCTGTCCTGGATTTCCAAGCGGCCCGCGCGTCCTTCCGTCTCAATCGTAATGTAGCCGCCGTCTTCGTGACGGATGCGAATCTTCGCAGGGCTCGAAGCCCCGCTGCCGTAGAAGGTGATGAACTCCCCCTCGCCTCCCCGGTTGCGTTCGGCGGATACGCTCGAAAACTCCGCCTCATCCCCCAGGTATTGCGGGCTGCCAAAATACTCGAATGGAGCAAACACCTTTTCGTTGTCCTCGCCGCGGGCGTAGAAGCGTTCGACCCAGTACGTGTTTTCGCGCTCATCGATGTAGAACCGGAATTCCGTGCCCTCGATGATGGCGCGCTCCCGCGTGAAATGAATGGCCGCGACGAAGTCGCGCAGCATGCGGTCGCCCCTCAGGCCAGAGATGGCCCGGCTAAACAGCGGGGTCACTGCCATGGTCAGCACGCCCAAAACCATCACGACGACGGCCAGTTCCATCAACGAGAAACCAGCCTGCCGGCGTTGGTCACGGCGGCTATGGCGCATGGTGGTCAAGCGAAACATGTTTCACGCAGGCGCTTGCAGCGGCGCTACACGGCCGGGTCAGCATCGCCTTCATATGTCGACCAACTGTTGATGTCGTCTTCCGTCCCGGCCTGGCCGTCTTTGCCGCGCGAAAAAATGTCGTAGGGCGTGCTGCCGTTCTTGCCGGGGTAGACGTAGACATACTCGTTGCCCCAGGGATCCTTCTCGAGCTTGCGCACGTATTTGCGCACATCCTGGAGCGACTTTGGATACTGGTCGTTGTTGTCGATGGCATACAGTTCGACCGCATCCATATAGGCCACGATGTCCGCCTGTGCGCGGCTTACGCGCGCCTGTTCCGTGCGGCCGACAAACGTCACCGTCACGGTGCCCGCCAAAATTCCGATGATCACGGTCACCAAAATCAACTCGATGAGCGTGAAGCCGCTATTCCCTTTCACTGTCCTGTTCCTCCCTGGCGCTGCTGCATGGCATTGCCGGTGTGTTGCATCTTGCTACGCGATATTGGCGCTTAAGGTTAACATGGGCAAGAGCATGGCGATCACCAAAAAGCCGATGATGATGCCCATGACCACAATCAAGACCGGTTCCATCATGGAAGCGATGGCCTTTACCGCGCGATCCACTTCATGGTCATAGGCCTCCGCCACACGCTTGGTCACTGCCCCAAGGCGTCCGCTCTCCTCGCCAACGGCGATCATATTGATCACGAGCGGCGGGAAGAAGGTGCACGACTTCAAGCTCTCGCTGATGCTGTCGCCTTCGGCAACGCGTTCAGTAATGCCGCCGACTTCTTTCGCAATCGCTGTGTTGCCAAGGGTCTCGGTCGTGATGCGCAGGCAGGTCAACACCGGCACGCCGTTGTCCAGCAAGGTCCCGAGCGTCCGCGAAAACCGCGCCATTTCATACCGGTTGATGAGCGTTCCTATGAGCCAAATCTTCAGCAGGGCTGTATCGACTTGGAGCTTGCCTGCCTCCGTGCGGTAATACTGAATGAAGCCCGCCACGAAAAACACGGCCACCAGGATGACGGCCCACCAATAGCTGCCCATGAATTCTGACAGGCCCATCACCACTTGCGTGGGCCAGGGCAATTCCACATCGAAGTCTTCAAAGATGAGGGCGAATTTCGGAAAGACGAACGACACGAGGATGAAGACGGCTGCCGTGCCCATCAGCAGCAAGAAGGCCGGATAGATCAAAGCAGTGAAGGCCTTGCCGCGCAGTTCTTCTTCTTGCTCGCCGAAGGTTGTGATGCGCCACAAGACTTCATCGAGCATGCCGCCTGCTTCACCCGCACGCACGAGATTAATGGTCATCGTACTGAAGAATTCGGGATGCGTTTCCATCGCGTCCGCGAAGGTCCCGCCCTGCTGCACGCCATCCCGTATATCTTCGACGATGCGCTTCAGCTTCGGATTGTCCGTTTGCTCGATGAGGGTCGTAAGGGCGCGCGTCAATGGCATGCCCGATTCGTACAGATTCGCCATTTGGCGGAAGAAGAGATTGCGTTCCTTAAGGCCGGCACGCCTGAGATTGAGCTTCAGGCCCTCGCGCTCTGCCGTGCCGTCATACTCCTGAATCGACAGCGGAAAGTAGCCCATCTCGCGCAAGCGCGAGAGAGCGGCGCGTTCGCTCTCGGCCTCCAATACGCCGCTTAGCGCGGCGCCTGGGCCTTCCTTCACCTCATACTTGAATTGCGGCATCGGCAGTTTCCACCGGCGTATCGACGTCGCTTTCCGCGGTCACCCGCAGCACTTCCTCGAAAGTGGTCGAGCCGTCGCACACGCGCTTCCAGCCCGACTGGCGCAGCGTCTGCATGTGCTGCTTGAGCGCCATCTGCTTGATTTCCGTGCTCGGGCGCCGGTCCACCGTGAGCTGCTTGATCTCCTTGGTGAACGGCAAAATCTCGTAGATGGCCAGGCGGCCCTTATAGCCGGTGTACCGGCATTCATCACACCCCTCGCCCTTGAAGAATGCCGCGCCAGACGGCGCGTCCGCTTGCGTCACGCCCATTTCTTCGAAGAGCGCCGGCGGCGGCTCGAAGGGTTGCTTGCACGCGGGGCAAATCCGCCGCACCAAGCGTTGCGCTACGCTCGCGATCATGGTGCTCGATATGAGGAACGGCTCGACGCCCATGTCCGTCAAACGCGTCACGGCCCCAGCGGCATCGTTGGTGTGCAGGGTGCTGAAGACCAAGTGACCGGTCAAGCTCGAACGAATCGCCATCTCAGCCGTCTCGTAGTCGCGAATCTCGCCGACGAGCATGATGTCCGGGTCATGACGCAGCATCGACCGCAGGGCCCGCGAGAAGTTGAACCCGACTTGGTCGTGTACCTGCATTTGGGTAATGCCCCGCAACTGGTACTCAATCGGGTCTTCAACCGTAATGATCTTGTGGTCGGTCTTGTTCAACTTGGCGAGGGCGGCGTAGAGCGTCGTCGTCTTCCCGCTGCCCGTTGGACCCGTCACCAGAATCATGCCGTGCGGCCGCGTGACAAAGCCCAGGAACATGTCCAGCTCGCGCCCCGTAAACCCAAGATCCTCGAGCGTCAGGAACATGGAGCCGCGGTTTAGAATGCGGATGTTCACCGTTTCGCCGTGCGGCGTGGGCAGGATGCTCACGCGCAAGTCGAATTGGTCGTCCCCCAGGCTGGCCAGGATTTTGCCGTCTTGAGGCAGGCGGCGCTCGGCGATGTTCAAGTTCGCCATAATCTTGACGCGCGACACGATGGCGTTGTGGAATCCGCGAATGGTCGGCGGCACGGGCACTTGGTGCAGAATGCCGTCGATGCGAAAGCGCACCCGGAGAGCATCCTCGAAGGGCTCGATGTGAATGTCCGTCGCGCCCGTACGGATAGCTTCCGCCAGCAATTCATTTGAAAACTTAACGACGCTGGCATCGATCTGCATGTCGCCGAGGTCGCTGCTGGCCGGGGCGGCATCGAGCCGCACGTCGACGCCATCGCGTTCGCGCTCGCTGATGATTCGTTCGACGGTGTCCGCGCCCACGCCATACAACTCTTTGATGACGGCAGCGATTTCGGTGGGCGTTGCAACGACCGGCTCGACGCGCCGCTTTAAAACCATACGGATATCGTCAAGCAATTGCGTATTGAGCGGGTCTGAAATGGCAACGACCAGGGTCCCATTGCGCGCGCTCACGGGTACAAAATTGTAGTGCGTGGCGAACCGGGCGGGCACGGCCGCCGCTACATCTTCCGCGACAGGCTCGCGGGCAGGCTGCACAAAGCGCATCTCGCAGAATGAGGCCAGGGCCCGGAAGATGGTCTCCTCGGTCACGTAGCCCAACGCAACCAAGCAGTCTGATAGCTTCAAACCCTTGGCCTGCGCCTCTTCCTTGGCGCGTGCCAAGCGGCTCTCATCAATGATCCCTTCGCGAAGAAGGTGCTTCTCGAATCCGCGTTCGTTTGCCATCAGTCTACCTGTAACCCCGCGTCATGTAACGGCTTGCCTGCATCGCGCCGTGCGCTGTTGGATCGTATCACAGGCATTGCCCCGCCCGGAAGCATATTCCACGGGCGCACCATTGGATGACCCCATGTGCGCCTGCCCCTCATGGCCCGCTGCTGCCGCGCGTTTAAGGACCAACTAATCGCTCAGGGCGCTTAACCTTGCCGAGGCCACCTGGGCAAACACGCCGCCGCCATTGGTGGCAACTTCTTCCAAAAGGCTGCGTGCCTGCGCCGCACCGCCGTCGCTCGCAGCATAGGCCGCGGCAATCTCAAGATTGAGTTGCGCCCTGGCTGCTGGATGTTCGGTGCGATCGCGAGCGGCTACCAAGGCGTCGACGCCCGCCCGGTCTGCATCGCCCGAGGCGATCGCGGCCATCTTCCGCGCAGCCTCCCCGGCGATAAATCCGCAGGGATACTTGGCAATGACTTCTTCCAATTCATCGAACGAATCGGGGCCATCGAGACGGGCCAGCGTATGCAAGGCGGCGAAGTCATCGACCCGGGCCTCCGCCAGCAAATTGCGAATCTGGGCTATGCGCTCCTGTTCCGGGTGCATCAAGTAGTCCGGCGTGTAGCTGCGTGCGTACGCAGCGTAATGCTCGGCGGCTTCCTCATAGGCCGCCAACTCGGCAAAGGCGGTATCGGCCAACGCTACCAACGCGCCCGGCGTATACGGATCGGATGGATGCGAGGCGATGCGTGCCTTGAGCGTCACGTAGGCAGCTTCGAGGTCTTCACGCGCCTTGGCCTCGTGCAACGCTCCAAGCGCCTCCTGCACGGGCGTCTGGTAGGCGCCGTCTTGCGGCAGGCGCGTCTCCGGCCCCAAGGGAGCAGGCTGGGCAACTTGCCACAGCGTGACCAGCAAGAGCGCGCCGACAGCCGTTCCCGCCATGGCGAACCGCATGAGCCGCCAGCGCAGCAGCTGAACCAGGGAGTCCGCCCCACATTCCGGAATCTCTTCGTCGAGGCGCACCCGTACAAGCTGCGTCAGGTCGAGCTTGAGAACGGGGTCATCCGCGGGCAGGGCTGCCTTGAAGGCCAGCAACGATTCCAGTTCATCTCGGCGGGCCGGTTCGGCTTCGAGCAGGCGGCCGAGCGCTTCCGATTCGGATGGGGTAAGGCCGCCGCTAAGGGCTGCGCCAAGAAGTT
>CAZLBS010000049.1:10371-12021 GCA_964557505.1 uncultured Nitrospiraceae bacterium
GCCTGGTCATGTTCCGCCATAGAGTCGCTTGCCCTGCGCCGTTATGCCCAGCCGCGGCGACGCTCACGATTCATTGGCGTCACGTGCTTGGACGGTCTCATGCAGATCGCCGAGTTCGCCCTGCAGTTTTTTCAGGGCTCGGAACAAATGAACCTTTACCGTACCCACGGTGCAGCCCAATTGCTCGGCGATATCGTTTAGCTTCAGGCCTTCATAGTGCCGGAGCACGAAGACCGTACGCTGCATATCGGTCAGCCGTTGCATGGCCAACTGTACGCGGCTTTCGATTTCACCAGCTTCCGCGCGCCTCCCCGGTCCTGTGACCCCAGGGGCATGAGCGAAGCCGCGGTCCTCGTCGGTCGCCCAATCCCGCCCCTCTTCCTTGCGGCGGATCTTGCGGCGCAGGTGGTCGACCGCTTGGTTTGAGGTCAAGCGCAGCAGCCACGACGAGAACTCGCCGCTCGGCTCCCAGAGCGCGATCTTCCGGTAGGCCTTGACGAGGGCATCCTGGGCCACATCAAGCGCATCTTCACGGTTGCCCGTCATACGGTACGCGACCGCGTAGACGCGCCCTTGATGGCGCCGCACCAACTCGTCGAAGGCGTCCCGATCCCCGCCTTTGACCGCCAAGGCCAACTCGGTATCGCTTGGGGCGCCGTCCTTCACTTGGAAGGCCTCATTCTATTCATCGAAACGCCTCCCCGTGCCGAAAGGTTTACCTCAAATGAGGCACGGCACCGCAGATTCGGGGCAATCGCAAGGGTCCAAAACGGCCGCGGACCCATCTTGCTAGAGGCAGCAAGGACAATGCCGGAATGATGTTGCCGCCGAATATTTGCCCGTTAACGGCTTTGGCGCTCCCGTTCCGCTTGGCGCACAGCGGAGGCGATAAAGTCTGCCGTCTCAGGATAGAGCTGTTCACGGGCCAATTCCTCCGGGGTAAAGCCCGCGTCATTCTCGGCAGTTGGGTCCGCGCCTAACTCCAGCAGGGTTTGAATCGCGTTGCGCCGTTGGCTATATGCCGCTGCGTGCAGCGGAGTTCCGCCGAACGCGTCGCGTGCATCGAGCTTCCCTCCAAGCTCATGCAACACCCGTATCATGTCGCCCCGATCCCAGCGCGCTGCCGCATGCATGGCCGTGAGGCCCGTGGCGTCTTGATGATTGACATCGGCGCCTTGCTCCACGAGCCAACGCAGGACCTCTTCTTGCCGTTGAACCACGGTAAAGAACAAGGGCGTCTTGCCAAGCTCGTCCAGTTCTTCGAGCTTTTCCGGATTGCGCTGGACTTGCGCTTTCAGGTCGTCGAGCCGGCCCCATCTCGCCAAGTCATGCGGACTGTTGCCGCAACCTCCCGCAAGGACGGCAGCGGCGGCAGCAACGAGGCATACCGCTATGGATTTGAATGCATGTCGTACCATTCCTGCACGTTATCCTTCGTGATTTGATGCGGTTCGAGGAGGACGCGTGCCTGGACATCTTCCCCGTTTGCCATGCGCCTGGCCATGTCGACCGCTTGCTGATGGGCATTCGGCCGGACGAAGGCGCATGCCGCGGCGCCCTCCCGAACCAGTTGAGCGCTCTTCGCAGGCTGATGTAGCGAGCCCGCGCTAACCAACAGCGTGGCGCTCATGGCTGCTTGGACTAGGGCCT
>CAZLBS010000050.1:0-11998 GCA_964557505.1 uncultured Nitrospiraceae bacterium
CTGCCCATCGGTGATAGAGATCACGTTCGTGGGCACGTAGGCCGAAACGTCGCCGGCCTGCGTTTCGATGATCGGCAGGGCCGTCAGGCTGCCGCCGCCATTCTTATCGTTCAGCTTGGCGGCGCGCTCCAAAAGGCGTGAGTGCAGGTAGAAGACGTCGCCCGGGTAAGCTTCGCGGCCCGGCGGGCGGCGGAGCAAGAGCGACAATTGCCGGTAGGCCGCCGCCTGCTTGGACAAGTCATCATAGATGACGAGCACGTGCTTGCCGCGATCGCGGAAATACTCGCCCATGGCGCAGGCAGAATACGGCGCCAGATACAGCAGGGGCGCCGGTTCGGAAGCCGTGGCCGAGACCACGATGGTGTAGTCCATGGCGCCATATTCGCGGAGTTGCTCGACGACCTGCGCCACGCTCGACCGCTTTTGACCGATGGCCACATAGATGCAGATGACGTCTTGGCCCTTCTGATTGATGATCGTATCGAGGCCAATGGCGGTCTTGCCGGTTTGGCGGTCGCCAATGATGAGTTCGCGCTGGCCCCGGCCGATGGGAATCATCGAGTCGATGGCCTTGATGCCCGTTTGCAGCGGCTCGTGCACGCTCTGCCGCACGATAATCCCAGGGGCGATGCGTTCGACCGGGGCATACTCGGCTTCTTGAATCGGGCCGCGGCCGTCAATGGGCTGCCCCAATGCGTCGACCACGCGCCCCACCAGATTCTCACCGACAGGCACCGAGGCGATGCGCCCCGTGCGCTTGACTGTGTCGCCTTCCGCGATCTTTTCATACTCGCCGAAGAGCACGGCGCCGACATTGTCTTCTTCGAGGTTGAGCACCATGCCAGTGACGCCATGCGGGAACTCAAGCAGTTCGGATGCCATGGCGTTGTCCAGCCCATAGATGCGCGCAATCCCGTCGCTGGCCTGGATCACCGTGCCGACTTCGACGACGTCGACCGTCGACTCATAGTCGGCGATCTGCCGTTTGATGATTTCGGTAATCTCAGTTGCTTGCAATTTCATCGAGCGAAATCTCCTGCGCTATGAGCTGTTCCTTGATGCGCTGTACGCGGGACCTCAGGCAGCCATCGATGACGGTGCCTTCGATTTCGGCAATGATCCCGCCAATGATGCCCGGGTCTTCCTGGACTTTAATTCGAACTTGTTTGCCCGAGAACCGCTCGAGCCCTTCCTGAATTTGCCGCCGATTGGCCTCGCTGATTTCGTGCGCGGCGGTGACGGTGGCGGTAACGCGGTTGAGCCGCTCGTCGACGAGTTGCTCGAAGACCATGGCCACGGTTTCGATCCACTCGATGCGGCCCCGCTCCAGCAGAATGTGCAGCAGCCGCTTCACTTCATCGGGCGCGCCCGCTTTTTGCAGCACCTCATCGAGCACCCGCTCACGGGCTTCAATCGTAATGGCGGGATTCGCCAAGCAGGTGTGCAGGTCGTGATTGGCCGTGATGGACTCGACCAACTCATTCAGCGCTTGGCCAATGCCGTCGAGGCGGGCGTCGTCTTCGATCGTTCCAAGGAGCGCGCCGGCATAGCGTTCTGCTAAGAGGAAATCTTTCATCGCCGCGCCTCCGCTCCGGCACTCTCGAGGCCTTCCATGAACTGCTCGATCATGAGCCGCTGGCGTTGTTCTGAACGGGTATCCAATAGAATCTGCTCGACTTGGGCCACCGCTTTGCTGACCAGTTCGCGCTTCAGCGTCATGGCGGCCTCTTGTTCGGCGAGTTTCTTGCGGAGTTCGGCGTCCTCGTCCAACCCTTTCAACATCGCCTGCGTCTGCTCGTTAAGCTCCGCAAGGATGCGCGCCTTCTGGTCTTCGGCATCCTGGTCGATGGCCCTTTCTTCCTCTGGAAGCGCGGCCATTTTTTGCTCCGCTTCTTGCAGGGCCGATTGGGCTTTCTCGCGTGCCTTCTTGCTGCCTTCGATGCGCTCGCGGATTTCTTCGATTTGGTTGTCGAGCATGTTGAGCAGCGGCTTATAGGCGAAGAAGCCGATGAGAAGCGTCACGGCAGCCCAATTCAGGACTTCGAAAATCAGCTCGAAAAGATGGCGGCGGTGCGTCTCTTCCTTGTAGGCCTCGCGCGATTTATAGTTCTCGACAAACGCGACATCCTCCTGGAAGTCCTCGGTCCAGATGTCTGGATTCTGCTTGACGAGTTCCGGGCGCGCCTCGTAGCGCTTGTATGCCGGACTCTTGATGACCTCGTAGTAGTGGTCGGTCTCGGCGCGGTACTCTTCGAGATACTCCGCGGTGAATCCCGGGGGGCCATACAGAAGGATGGTTGGCAGCGCGACGGCCACATACGCCACGAGGAAGACGATGAGGAATGTCTTCGTACTCATTGGGCGGCGGTCTCCTTGGTGCGCAACTGCTCGACGATGAGTTCGGCGAGAGCGGGCGCCATCTGGTCTAGTTCGCCGCGCTGGGCCTCGACCTGCTGCATGGCCTGCTCGAAATGCTGGCGGACGGCTGCGTCCGATTCGGCGTGATGCTTCGAGATGGCCTCGCCCCGTTCACGCATGGCGGCGCGTTCCGCTTCGCGGACCTTGCTCAAGGAGGCCCGGCGCGCCTCGGACACGCGCTGCACATACTCTTCTTCGAGTTGCTTGGCGCGCGCGGCTTCGTTCTTCGCGGCGTCTTTGTTGTGCTCGATATCGTCCTCGCGCTTATCCCGCACGGCCATCATGGGGTCAAGCACCAATTGCTTGAGGCCCCAGAGAAAGACGAGATACAGCACGACTTGGACGATAATCGTGGCGTTAATTGTGACCATGCCTGCCTACGCGGCTCCTATCCGGTTGGGTGTGGGGCGCCCGCGGGCGCCCGGGCAGCGAACCTAGCCCAGCACGAAAAGGATGAGCAGCGCCACGACCAGCGAGTAGATGCCGGTCGACTCGGAAACGGCCTGACCGATAAGCATCGTTCGCGTGAGGAGACCGGCCTCTTCGGGAGCACGCCCGATGGCTTCCACGGCCTTGCCGGCGGCGAATCCTTCACCGATGCCCGGTCCGATGGCGCCAAAGCCCATGCAAATGCCAGCGCCCAACAGCGCTCCAGCCGTGGTGATCGCTTCACTCGTGATGCCTTGTGTGGCTTCCGGCTGGGCTACCACGGTCTCGAGCATCACCGAAATCGTCGTCAAATCCATCGTCTGCGTCCTTTTTTCTCGTTCCCCCGCAAGAGGGCGGCTCCCGAGTTTTGCTTCGATGCGTTGTCTATCTTCGACACGGCTCCGCCGCGCAGGCCGCGTTCACTACATGACGAAAAGCAGCAACAGTGAAATAATAAGCGCATAGATCGCCGTTGATTGCGCCACGGCTTGCCCGATGAGCATGGTCTGCAAAAAGAGCGTGCTCTTCTCGGGCCGCGGCGCGGAGACGGCGCAGCCCGCCCCGCCTGCCATGCCGCTGCCGAGCCCAGGTCCGATGCCGCCGAATCCGACGGCGATGGCGGCGCCGATCATCTTCGCGTAGGTGACGAACGAGTCGTCCATATCGCCCGCGGCAAAGAGCATGATGAACGCCACGAGCAAACCGAAAATGGCGGGGGTTTCGCAGACGGCCTGACCGATGAGCATGGTGCGCAGGGTGATGCCGTGGCCTTTGGGCCAGTTCGACATGCCGCCGAGCGCTCCGCCGGCGGTGTATCCGGAGCCAAGCCCGGACCCCAACGAACTGGCTCCAATGGCAATGCCCGCGCCGACTACGCTGCCCATGATGAGCCAACTGCTGGAGGGCTGGGCGTTGAACACCAGAATCAAGGCGATGACGGTTGCGAAGATCGCGGGCGATTGGGCCACAGCCTGGCCAATGACCATGGCCTGGGTCAACGGACCCGTGCGGCGTGGATTGCGCGCGACGCCTTCACATGCCTTTGCGGCGGGCCATCCGCAGCCCAAGCCGCTGCCAAGACAGCCGAGGCCAATGGCAAGTCCGGCTCCGACAAAGCCATAGAACAAATTCCAGCCCACATTGGCGGCGTCGGCGGGGGGGACGAACAAAAGCAGGAGGCCAATGACGAGCGCGAAGATAGAGGGGCTGCCGCCCACGGCCTGACCGATGAGCATAGTGCGGAGCAGCACGCCCTGCTGGCGCGGCTGGCGCATGATGCTTTCGTCCGCTGATGCGGCGGTCATGCCCATGCCGATGCCCGCGCCGAGTCCGCCGAGACCGAGCGCCAAGCCCGCGCCTAATACGCGTCCCGTGGTGAGGATGGTCTGCGAATCAAATTGTTCCAAAGTCTTCGCCCTGCCTGCTTCGTGCCGATGCGCCGCCTCGATGCGCGAGGCTCGACGGCTCCCTATTTGATCGCCACGGCGATGTACGTCAGCGTCAACATCGTGAACACGAATGCCTGAATCGTGCCCACGAAGAAGATGAAGAACAAATCCAGCCCAATCGGGAAGATGAAGTTGTAGGTCAGCGTCGAGACGACGATGATGATGATGGCGCCGCCAAGGATATTGCCGAACAAACGAAACGAAATGGAGACGATTTTCGCCAGTTCGCCAATGACATTGAGGGGGAAGAAGAAGATGGCGGAGGCCTTGCCCATGAACCAGGCAAAGCCTGTGGCGCCCTCTTGCGACCACAGGGGCCCGAGCAATTCTTCGAAGTAGCCGCCGGCCCCTTTGGCCCGCACCCCGCAATAGGTCGCGATGGCCATGCCCAGAATGCCGAGCGACAGCGTGGTGTTGATATCTGCAGTGGGTTCTTCGAAATAGTGCGTCGGCAAATAGCCGATGAAGTTGCTCAGCAGCAGGAACACGAACATGCTGGCAATCAACGGGAAGAAGGCGCGGTTTTGCCGCTTCTCAGGCAATTCGAGCGATGCGGACACCAGGTCGTCGAAGGCGCCGAGAATCGTTTCGACCAACATCTGGCCGCGGCCTGGCACGCGCTTGCGCTCGCGTGTGGCGTACCACATGAGCCCCCACAGCAAGACCATGACGATCAGCGTGTTGAGCACCGTGTAGGTGTTGATGCCGCCCAGGGGAATCTCGATATTGGTCCCCGGGAAAAATTGGAGGATGGTCCGCTCCCCGATCCGCTCCATGCGCTGCTCAGTCCTTCTTGGCGGCCCCCGCCGTTCCCTTGAGGTCCAGGCCGGTCATGCCCAGAAATGCCACGGCCCCGTTGATGATGAAAAGCCCGACGATAGCCCCGTACAGCCCGTGGAGCGTTTCGGTGTCGAGCAGGTATGCCCGCACGCCAATTACGGCGAATACCGCCATTTGAATGGCAGTCCACGTATAGGATGCAGATCGTAGCGCATTGTTCGAGCGTTGTGCAACCCGCTCGAACTGACGCGATTTCAGCCAGAAGGTGATGATGCTCGCGAGCGCCATCATGATGAGGCCAAACGCGGCATCGCGCCCGCCAAGGCCATAAGCCGCCGCGGCGGCGCCCGCAGTCAACACGAGCGCGAGTTGTACGGACAAGATTCGAAACCGCTGCAGCACATCCACTGGACTGGACATCCCCCGAAAAGACAGCTGCTGCCGAATCCAAACGTGCAGGTCCAGGACTCGACAGATACACGCTAAGAAATAAGCTTAGCACACGTTCCAAGCGTGCCGCTACTTGGCGCCGGAACCCGCTACCGCTGGTATAGGTAGGAAGGAATCGCCTTGCGAATCTCGACGAGCCAATCGAGCCGGCCCTGAATTTCAGAGGGTTCAAGCCGCCGGGCGCCGCCCAGCATAGGGACTTGCTGCTCGAATTCTAGACGCGTGTCCCGCTGCCGCAAGAGCATCTCCATAAAGCGCGGATGGCAGATGGCGTAGGCAAACTCCTTGTCCTGCGATTCGACTACATAGGCATTGGAGAATTCGACAGATTCGAAATCGATGTCGTCGAACCCTAAGGCTTGCCCCAGCTTATGGAAAACCCCTTCCGGATAGATGCGCAGTTCTGGACACGAGAAGGGCAGCCACAGCAAGCAAAACGTTCGGTCGTGCGTCTGACGGCTTTTGCCAGAGCCGGTGGTGTAGCGATAATCAAAGACGGTGACGCGATGGCCGCGGTACTCCCCCTCCATCATGTTGTGCGCGAAGCGGCTGCTTCCTCTGTCGAGGTCATTGAGAAAGTGGAAGCGGCTGGGAAAGGCGCGATCCTTCTTCGGGCGAAAAGCAAGCCCCAGCTTCTTGGCGGCTTTCTCGAGCGCAAGGGACCGCTGCTTTTCATAGAGATAGACCCCGTATGCAATGGCGGCGGATACGGCCAATAACAGGGCAAAGAATAGAAATTGCGACATCGGCCCCGTCTCCCCCGGGCACCGTGCGGCGCGGCCAATGCTTACGCGCTGGTTTCCTCTATGGCCGCCTTGATCTTGACGAGCCGCTCGAACCGTTGTGTAATCTCTTCGGCCTTGAATTTCGACGGCGCCCAAAGCGCCACCATGTCACCGGAGAGCAGCAGCGCGCAATCTTTGAACAGCGCGGCGTACTCCATCAGGCCTTGCTGACAGACGCGGCGGGCGAATTCCGGGTCATCTCCCATAACGACAAAAGGCGTGCCCGGCGCTTCAGGGGCTATCTTTATGGCTTCGCAGGGGGGCGCTTTCGGCAGCTTGGCATGCAAGGCCGCGGGCATGATGTAGAGCGTTGGCGCGTGCATCTCATGGTGCAGCACCGCGAAGCTCACATAGCGGCGCCGGGGTTCCCGCTTACCGCCCGTTCCTTCTGGAGGCGTTTCAAAGCGGCAATCGAACGCGGCGACCGCATGGCCTTTGTACGTGCCTTCCATCATGTTGAATGCATAACGGTTGTCGCGCTGCGTGAGGCCGTCGATAAACGGGTACCGGTGGACCAGGTCATGATTGCGTCCCGGCATATGCCTGAGATTGAGCTTTTCCGCCATGATGTCGAACGGATCGCGGCGCGTGCGTTCCATCCACCACGCAATGACAGCGAACAGGAGGATGACCGCCAGACTGCCGCCAATGAGAAACCACATGAAGTCTTCGAAGGTTACCGCTTCTGCTGGCATGATTAGCTCGGGGCGCCCGCGCCTTCCCGCTGATAGACATAGTCCGGAATCAGTCGAGGTATTTGTACGAGAAGGTCAAGCCTGCCCGGAATATCGCCGACCTTAAAGCGCCGCTCGGCAACGAGGGCGATGATGTCGCGTTCGAATTCAAGCATGAGATCTTTGTGGTCCAACAGAAACTCCATCATCCGCGCATTGCAGATATCATAGGCGAATCTCTTGTCCTGGCCTTTGACGACAAATGCACGCGAGAACTCGACGGATTCAAAGTCAATGTCGTCGAAGCCGAGCGCCTGACCGACTTTGCTGAAAAAACCCTCCGGCTTGATGTGCAATTCCGGCGCGTTCATCGGATGCCGCAGCGTGGCGAAGCTGAGGTAGTGATGGTGGGTCCGGCGGCGGCCCTTGGAATCCGTACTGTGCGTGGCATAGTGATAATCGAATGCCGCAACGTGATAGCCCCTGTAATCGCCGTACATCAGGTTGAATACGTAGCGTTGGCTGCCCTGTGCAATCTTGTCGATAAAGCCATAGTGCTTCGCTAGGCCCCGGTTCTTGTGCGGCTTGAATGTCAGCCCTAGCGTCCGCGCCATCTCGGCGAATGCTTTGCGGCGCATGCGTTCGCGCCACCATGAGGCGAGCGCGATGATGGCAACGAGCGCAACCACCCCAACGATAAAGAGCGTGGGATTCTCGCTGACGAACCGTTGTACGTACATCATGAAGTTGGAAACGGCATCCTGAATCGTATTCATGGCTTTTCTCCCCGATTGCTGTTGCCGCGGTTGACTTCGCGCAGCAGCAGCCCGATGGCAGCCCCTCCGCCGCCAATTAACCCGAGCAATAAGAACACGGCTAGGAAGAGCGCGCGGGTACCCAACAATCCATCAAGGAAGCGCCCCAGGAAGATGCCGCCGACGATCGGCAGGACGATGACAAGTCCAACTTGACTGAGGAGCGCCAAGGCTCCCAGTGCTCCGATGACATCTCGCCGGCCATCGCGCTCCGGCATATGCGTGGCTCCCCTGCCCCCAGCGTCATTTCTTCGTCGGCGTGCGTGCCAGCCAATCCCACATCGTTTGCGAGACAAGTTCATGCGCGTCGTGCTGCACCCAGTGCCCCGCCCCGGGCACGGTGACGAGCGTCCAGGAGGCATCAATCCAACGCCACGTTCCATCCAGCGCGCCGGGCAGCAGGGCGTCGTCATCCATGCCGTGAAACTGCAGCACCGGCATGGTCACTTGCGGCAGCGCACCCTCCGGAATGGCTGTATATGGCTCTCGTGGATAGTTCTGCTTGTAGTAATGCAGCATGGCCTCGAAGTCGGAATTCTCGAATGCGGCAATGTAGGCCTCGCGGACGGGGCCATCGTTGGGCGCGGAAAAGCCAGCCAGCATTTCGGGTGTGAGCGCCATGTGCGCGCCTTCCTGCTGAAAGAGCCGGGCATATGCGCTGTTCTTTTGCTGCTCTGGATTGGCCGCCAATTCGCGCGACAGCCCCATTGGGTGCGGCAGGTTAAGGATGATCAAGCGGTTGACCTTGCGGGGATGCTGCATGGCCGCCGCCCATGCAATGGCGCCGCCCCAATCATGTCCGGCGACCACCGCCGAATCCTCCCCGCAATCTTCGATGACGCGCATCACATCGCCGGCGAGAAGCGGCATGTCGTATTGGGTTTGCCCTTTGGGCTTGGCGCTCTGGTTATAGCCGCGCAAATCCATCGCCACGCAGCGGTAGCTATCCGACAGCGCCCGCATCTGATGCCGCCACGAAAACCAGAAATCGGGAAAGCCGTGGACAAAGACGATGAGAGGCCCCGTGCCAATGCTGACATAGTGGATGCGCTCATCGCCCTTCCCCGCATCATGATGCGTGACTTCGTTCATAACTGCCATCACGTTGGAAGTCTCGTTTTCCATGGCCGCCCCCTTGCTTGTGCAGAGCAGCATCATGCATACGGCAAGCACGCATGCGCATCTCTTAAATACCTGATTGCTTAGCATGAAGGCATCCCCTCCGGCGTCAGACGCGCCCTTTATCCAACACGAAAAGCGCGAATGCGCTCCAGCACGCGGCGTGCCCTGCGAGACACGTCTTCCGCGTGGCCGCAAATTTCTTCGCCCTTCCCTTGACGCAACTCAAGCCTCAAATGCGTGATTTCGCGGGCCAGCGGCAAGACCTCTTCCCCTAGTTCGCGGGCGCGGTCGGTATGGCCGCGGTTCATGAGCCGGCAGAGCGCGCCATCGCAGGCACATACGATCGAACTGCCTTCGATGATTTGCGTACGCGGCTCGACGATGGCCGCGCTTGCATACAGTTTGTCGAGGATCATCTCGTGAGCCCGGTCCATTGAGAGCAGGTCGGCCAACATATCGCCGCTCGGCCCGGCGAGCGCAATGCGCTCTACTTCCGCCGTGTCCAACTTGTATTGCTGCGCGAGCTGCAGGTTGAAGCGCAGTTGCTTGCGGTCGACTTCCATCAGTTGCCGGGCGAGGACATCGCGCCAATAGTTGCAGACATGCGGCTCGGCGACGAGCAAGATGCGCGCCTGCCCCGGGAACATTTCAAGGTGCCGAATGAACGGCATGGGCGCCCACTGCCGGCTGCTCATGAAGTCGGTGATGTCGAAAATTTGCAGGCCGCGCATGACATCTTCCGGGACGTCGATGTCCACAGAAGCCATGCCGCGGATATCGTTGCTGACGATAAAGTAAATGTTGTAGTCGGGTCCGCGCAGCCGGTACGAGTTGGTTTCCGGCGTATCCGGCGGAAGCTCGGTGTAGTCGGCGCTCGTGCGGCTCTGCACAAACCATAGCCGCGGGAGCGGCGCGGGCTCAGCATGCGTGAACAGCGGCGCCAATACCGTGAAGCGCTCCATCCGCTGGTCGAGTTCCATCCATAGATCGCTGAACATGAGGAATGGCCCGGTGAGCGTTCGTGCGTAGCTCCCCCGCACCCATATCGGGTCGTTGTGGTAAGCACACGTGAACCAGCCGCGCGCGCCATTGGCGAAAGCGGTGTTGACCATGAGCCGCATCTCGGGGCAGGTGTGCCATTCGGGCGTCCCGGTGGCATATACAAACGCGGGGGCCATCACCCAAAACTGCTGCCCAGCGCACAGGCGCCGGTGCACGCGGACCGACGCGGCCATGTCCAGCGGGGCATGCGAGGTGTAGTGCGTCGTGCCCGATGCCGAGAAGTATTCACCCAGCAGCGGATACGCCGACGGATGCCGCGTGATGCTGCAGACCGGGTGATTCGGGTCGGCTTCTTCCACCTTGGCCTTGGCCGCGAGGAGCCCATGAATCTCATGTTCTTCCGGCTCGGTTACGAAACTCCAGCCGAGCAAGGCATTGCTATCGGCATAAGGGCGCACCATCCAATCGACCAATGGTTCGAGGTCGCTGGCTTGGGTGTCCAACTTCAAGTCCGCCATGGCCAGGATGCGAATGCCGTTGGCCTCGGCCAAATCGAGCAGCCCGCCCCATTCTTCCGGGGTCATGCTGTTGGCGTTTTCGAGGGCAATGGCGTTGTGGTTGTGGCGTACGATGTCCTCGAATGCCAGCACCCAATATTCTTCGGTGGTGATGCCGAGAGTCTGCGCGAGCCGCCGGGTCTTTTCGGCATCCATCATGGTGCCCAGGGGGACGAAATCATCGAGCAGCGGTACGCGCCGCGGGCCGTAATCGCGTCCGAGCCGCTCGAGATCTTTGTTGCAGGCTTCGGCTTCCTCCGGCGTCATGGCCCGAAATTGCACCCGCTGAATCTCGGCGGTCTGCGTCGCCCGCTGCGTGCTGTAGAGGCGCAGGATGAGTTTAGTAATGCGTTTCGGCGCGCCCCGGTAGCTGAGCCGGTGCACCGCGGTAGTCCAGCGCGGGGTCTTCGGGAGATGCAGCTCTTGGTAGCCGCCCTCATACAGGTAGACCAGCGACAATACGCCGCCTTCGGTCTTGTTGCGGTAGGCAATCTCGACGACTGGCATCTCTTCGACGTCGACCGGCAAGCCGGGCTGTTCGTATGAGAGCGTGCTCATGGCGACCCAGAAGCCAAGGTCGTCGGGAGCGAGGTTGTCGATCCGCGCTTCACCTTCAAAGCGGCCGGTCAATTCGACGCCATCAGGGGTATGGCGGCGGCTGACGGGCAGGCCTTGCCATTCTTTTTCTGGTGCAAGCCCCTCGGTCGGCCAGCGGGAGAGGTCGTCAGCGCCAATAAGCACATTGGGTCCGCGGTCGGCAGCGCCCGGGTCCGGCGCATACAAGATGGTCGACAGGTAGCCGGTGTATTGATATTCCATGGCATGCGCGCTCCCATCGCGCGGGGCAGCGGCGGCGTGCGCCGCTCATGCGATTATAGGAGCGCCTATGCTCTTTACGCGAACGGGACCCATGGCCGCCTTCCGCGGGTCTGTGGTACCGTATGGACGCGGAGAGAACGCAGGAGACGCCTCATGCAAAAGCGCACCATCATGGTCGAGGCCGCGCCGCCAGCGGCCGGGCCGTATTCGCATGCCTGTGCCGCGGGCAACATGTTGTATTGCTCGGGGCAAATTGCCCTGGCGCCGGATGGCAGCGGTTACACCCCCATGCCCGTTGCCGATGAGGCGCGGCTGGCGCTCGACAATCTTGCGCGCGTCCTCGAGGGGTGCGGCTCGGGCCTCGAACATGTCGTCAAGACCATGTGGTTTCTGGACGATATCAACGACTTCGCGACATTCAACGAGGTCTACGCCGAATACTTTGGAGAGCATAAGCCTGCGCGCAGTTGCGTTCAGGCGGGCAAATTACCCCTCAACGCCAAGGTCGAGGTAGAAGCCATTGCAATCCTCCCGGACGCTTAACGTGCAGCGGCGGGCGGCCGCCGCGGTGATCGCCCTGTGCGCGTGGGGCGCCATCGCCAGCGGGCGCTCGAGGTGCGGCCGGAGGGCCGAGAGCACGTCCCAGCGCAGGAGCGCCTCGCGGACGGCCCGCCGGGGGCTTCCATCCAGCCGGCGCGG
>CAZLBS010000051.1:0-4640 GCA_964557505.1 uncultured Nitrospiraceae bacterium
CTGCTATCGTTCCCTCTGACATGGACTTTGCTCCCCTGCCGCAAACGTGCGGGGCACGGCCTCAAGGGCCACGCCCACTTGCCTAGCCTACCGCGCTCAACATTATGCTTTAGCTGCATTGCCGTGAAGATACGATGAAGATGCCGCCATCTCGGGCTATGCTTGCGAGGCGCCGTTCCGTTGTTGCGCCGCCCCAGACTCAGCCGGCGTGAGAGCATCGAAGCGGTAGCCCCGCCCGCGAACCGTCACGATAAGCTTCGGGTTGGCGGGGTCGTCCTCCACCGCCCGCCGCAGGTTCATGATGTGCACGTCTACCACACGCTCATCCCCGGCATACTCATAGCTCCAGGCTTGGTGAATCAGATTGCTGCGCGACATGACGCGGCCGGCACGTGAAGCCAGCGCATATAGCAAGTCGAATTCCAGCGCTGTGAGATCGAGCAACTCCCCGCCCTTGAAGGCCTGGCGGCTGCCCCGGTCAATTACCAAGCCGCCGCATTCTAGGGTATCGCTGCTCATCCCCTCGCCGCGCGTGCGCCGCAGCACCGCGCCAATGCGGGCCAGCAATTCGCTTTCATCAAAGGGTTTGGTGATGTAATCGTCCGCCCCCGAACTTAGCGCGAGCACTTTGACCAGACTGACCGAGACGCCCGTCAGCATCAGCACGGGGACGTTTGAGATGCGCCGCAGTTGCTTAAGAACATCAAGCCCATCCTTGAGCGCGGGCGAATCCCAATCCGCTTCGCTGAACGCAATATCCAGCAGCACAAGGTCCGGCATCGATTTGTCGAGCTGCTCGAAGAAGGCTTCAGGATCCAGCGCAGCCGCCACCTGATAGCCTTGGGCTTCCAGCAAACTCGACAGTTCGCCGACGAATCTGGCTTCATCATCTGCAATGAGGATATTCGCCGCCATGATGCTTGTCCCTCTGGGCACTACCGGGCGGCCGTATCTGGCCGTTGCCCAGCAGGCTTGCCCGTGTCCGCCCGGGCGCGCAGCGTAAAATGAAACAAGCTGCCGCCTTCCGGCGGGGTTTCCACCCAGGCCCGCCCGCCGTGCCGCTCCACCACACGCTGCACAATCGCCAGGCCTACCCCATTTCCACCGTGATGCAAACGCTGCTGGGTCCCCTCAACCCCAGTGCTCTGGTGGCCGTCTGTTGACGCATGACACTTTCCCCGTACAAAGGGAAGGAACAAGCGCTGCCGCACATCGGCGGGGATACCGGGTCCGTTGTCACGCAGCCAGAAGTGTTGTTCATGATCGTGTGCGTGACCACCGACATCAATTCGAAGCGTCACGTCTTCACGCCGAAACTTGAACGCGTTTTCTAAAATGTTGCTGAACACCTGCCGCAGCAGGGTGCGGTCGGCGTGGCACTTGGGAAGCGCATTGATCTCGATGTGCGCGCCGCCGCCATACCGCGAGGTCAGCTCCTGAGCCAGAGGCTCCACCAGTTCGGCAGGATCGAAGGTTTCCAACTCCAGGGGGTGGCGGGTGGCCAGCGACAGCCGCATCAAGGCCTCGATAAGCGACCCCGCGTGATACGCACTCTCGAGGATCATCTCGAGCGTGTTCACGGCCTCTTCCGGAAACGTCGTTTCATACTGCCGGATAAGGATTTCGGTGAAGGATGAAATCGCTTGCAGCGGGGCGCGGAGGTCATGCGCCACCATGCTCAGAAAGGTGTCGAGTTGTTCCTGAGTCATGCTCGGCCCAGGGCCGCCGGCCATCTGTTCTACGCGCGCGGCATGCCTCTGCTCTTGCTCGCGATTGTCAGCGTGCGGGCCACCCATACACCATTTCCCCCCTTGCCGGATAAAAGCCTCCTGTTCGGGCCTTCATTTCCTGTATCTCTCATACATTATCATGCCTTGTGTCGGGCGCGCAAACCATAGGCCGAATTCCAGAAAAACACGTGGAGGTTGCGGGGGTAACGGCGCTTCTTTACGCAAACTTCATAGGTCCTCAAGGCAAGCAACACACGGATGCGGTACACTCACGTACAGTAGAACGTGAAGGCATGCGTCTGCGGCGGCGCTGGGAGCGGCTCGGGCGTGTGGAAGCGAGCCACAGCAACAACTGCATCGGGAAAGGGGGGACCGCGCCTTGTCCACGGAAGCCAGTCAGGAGAAGTCCTTGACCAGTACGGTCACCGAAGAAGCGACCAGCAAGTACCTCACCTTTGGCCTGGGCGACGAGACATATGGCGTCGTCATCATGAAGGTGCAGGAAATCATCGGCATCATGCCCGTGACGAAAGTGCCGAATACGCCCAAGAATGTCCGCGGCGTCATCAACCTGCGCGGCAAGGTGATACCCGTGGTCGACCTCCGCCTGAAGTTCCATCTCGAGGCGAAAGAAGACACCAACCGGACCTGCATCATCGTCATGCAAGTCGAGCGCACGGACGGCACGGTGATCATGGGGCTCATCGTGGATGAAGTTTGCGAGGTGGTGGATCTTCCGTCCAGCAGCATCGAGCCGGCCCCATCCTTCGGGACGCAAGTCAACACCGAGTTCATCATCGGCATGGGCAAGCTGGGCGATAAAGTCGTCACGCTGCTTGATATGGACCGCGTCCTCACCCAAAACGAGATGTCGGCTGCCGAGGCGGCCAGCGAATAATCTTGCCCGAACATCATCTGAACAGCGGACTCAAGTGACGAGATGCGGCCTCAGCCGCAAAGGAGCATCCACCATGTTTAAGAACATGAAGCTGGCCGCCAAAATTGGGGTTGGATTTGGCGCACTGATTCTAATTGCCGTGGCCCTCGGGGGCATGTCCGTGTACTACATGCTCAACGTTAGTGGCGAATCCGCAAAACTCTCAAGCGAATATGTGCCCGAAGTGCGCATAATGGCAAAGCTCGAACGGGCTGCCCGTGAGATGATGTATGCCAACCGCGGCTACGGGTTGACAAGTTCCTTAGCATACTATGAAACAGGGCAGCAACACCGCGCCGCGCTTGGCCAGTCAATGAAGGAAGCACAGGCCCTCGCGGATCGTGCCGTTCATCTCAAGGCGCTGCAATCGGAACTGGACACGTTGACCGCGAACATCACGGCCTATGACCAAGGGCTGGCGGCGACCGTCACGACGATGGAATCTGTTGACGCAGCAAAGGCCCAGATGGATGCCGCCGCGCAAAACTACATGGAAAGCTGCGCCGCCTTCCTGGACGGCCAGAACGAGAAGATGTCCGGCGAGATTAACGCTGAGACCGAACCCGCCAAACTCGAAGAGCGGCTCAAGAAAATCACCTTGATCAATGACATCATCGATGTCGGCAATGCGACCCGCGTTGCCGCTTGGAAGGCACAGGCCGAGCGGGCGCCCGGGGCGATCGACGCGGCAATGCAAAACTTCGACATCATGCACGACAAGTTCGAAGCGCTGCGTGCCATAACCTACGAAGACGTTGACCAGGCACGCATTGACGCGACCAAACAGGCGGCGGACAATTACAAGACCGCGATGCAGACCGTGCGCAGCGGGTATGCTGACCTTTCCCGCCTCAACGAATCCCGAAACGCTGCGGCGGATAACGTGCTAATGGCGGCGGGCGTAGCCATGACAGCGGGCATTGACAGTACTGATGCCATTGCGACGAATGCCAATGCCAGGCTAACCCTTGCATCCTGGGTCATGATCGGCGGCCTTGCCGTCGCGATTGTGCTCGGCATCACCCTGGCGCTCTTCATCACCGCCGCAATCACCCGGCCCATCAACTTTATTATCGACAGCCTCCGCAATGGCGCCGAGCAGGTGACCAGCGCCTCCGAGCAGGTTGCAGAGTCGAGCCAGCAAATGGCCGAAGGCGCCAGCAGCCAAGCATCGACCCTCGAAGAAACGTCCGCCACGCTTGAAGAAATCACCGCCCAGGTGAAGCACAACGCGGACAACGCGGCACAGGCCAACACCATGTCGAGCGAGGCGCGCGAAGCCGCCGGACGAGGCCGCGAAGCCATGGGGCGCATGGCGGAGGCCATTGAGAAAATCAAGAATTCGTCTGACGAAACGGCGAAGATCATCAAGACCATCGACGAGATCGCCTTCCAAACCAACCTGCTTGCGCTGAATGCGGCCGTCGAAGCGGCGCGAGCCGGCGAGGCGGGCAAGGGCTTCGCGGTGGTCGCGGAGGAAGTGCGGAGTCTGGCGCAGCGCAGCGCCGAAGCCGCCCGCAATACCTCCGAACTCATTGCCGGCTCGCAGGAAAACGCCCAGCATGGCGTCAGCGTCTCCAATGATGTCCGCGACGTCCTCGAAGCCATCCAGACGTCCGTCGAAAAGGTAAGCCAACTCATCAGCGAAGTGAGCCAGGCCAGCCACGAACAGAGTTCGGGCATCGAGCAAATCAATACGGCCGTCAGCCAGATGGACAGCATTACGCAGTCGAACGCGGCGAACTCAGAGGAGAGTGCCTCGGCGAGCGAAGAACTCTCCGCCCAGGCCCGCGAACTCTCCGAACAAGTGGCGACCCTTACGGCCCTCGTCCACGGCGCCTCCGCGGCGCAGCAGCATCAACGCCAGCACGCGCACCATCCCGCGCCGCGCACCCAATCCGCGCGTCCGCAGCGGCCTGCCCCAGCCCCATCGGGCGCCCACCATCAGTGGCACGTACGGGAACCCCAGCGGA
>CAZLBS010000051.1:4650-11881 GCA_964557505.1 uncultured Nitrospiraceae bacterium
GGACACAACGCCCTGCTCTCGCGGCCCCTGCCGGCAATGGCAATAAGGGCAACGGCCACGGCGCTGCGGGCACGCATAATGGCCACCGCCCCAAAGCCGCTGCCGCTGCATCCAACAGCCGCCGGGCCGAAGAAGTCCTCCCACTCGACGAGGACGATCTCAACGACTTCTAACGCCCCCCTAACAATCTGACTCCATTTCGTTGCCGCTCTCGCATTCGAGGGCGGCAATTCTTTTGCTCCTTGGCCGTCTGTTGCCAGCTATCAGCAACTAAACTATTGCCAAACGTCAGGTTGTGTGCTAGCGTTTCGCCAACAGGCGCCGAGGCGCCGCCTGGCAACATCCTCATGGTGAGTGGATGCTGTATTCATAGCACAGCAATTGAAACCTATGCGCCCGGTGGAGGAAGATGCAGATGACGACGTCGAAGAAGGGCTTTACGCTCATCGAGTTGCTGGTGGTCATCGCGATCATTGGCATCCTGGCAGCGATCCTGCTGCCGGCTCTGGCCCGCGCACGCGAAGCAGCGCGCCGTGCCTCGTGCCAAAACAATCTCAAGCAGATTGGCCTCGTATTCAAGATGTACTCCAACGAATCGCGCGGCGAGCGCTTCCCAAGTCTCAAGTTCTTCGACAATGACGAAGGCGGCCCCGATACCGATCCGCAAACCTGCGAATTCAATGACCGCTTCCTTGCGTTCTTCGACGGGTATCAGGTCTACCCCGAGTATTTGACCGATGCAGCCATCCTGATCTGCCCGTCGGATGCTGACGGCGGAGACGTCCTGTCAGACGGCGAGTGGAACCTCCGTGACGCCTCGGGCAACATCCTGGATGGCTTCGATCCCTGCCGTTTCGACGCAAAGTCCTACAACTATTACTCCTGGGCGATTCAGGAGTCAGACATTGTCCAGGACGGCGTCGATCCAAATGGCGCGGACTTCGACACCTTGAATCCCGAAACAGGCATTAGTCTCATCAGCTTTGCTGACCTGACCTTTGTGGAAGGGCTGGGCACGGTTGTGATTGCTTTTGAAGGGTTGAGCAATCCCGAGTTTGAATCGCCCCCGCGCGATGTCATCGACAACGATATTGATTTGAGCGATGGGCGTACGATCTTCCGCTTGCGCGAAGGCATCGAGCGCTTCTTCATTACGGACATCAACAACCCGGCCGCCTCGGCACAGGCGCAAAGCACGGTGTGGATTGTTCCCGATGACGTCGCCGCGGGCCAGCCGGAGTTGATGAGCCACATTCCGGGCGGCGGCAATGTGCTCTATCTTGACGGGCATGTCGATTTCCTGACCTACCCCGGCGAAACGCCGTTCTCGAAGGCGTGGGCGTCCGTGCAGGGAATCGTGAATCAGGCGGACGATCTTACGTCGCTGCTCTAGTATGGCCATCAAGCATTGACCACGTAGACATGCGGCGCCTCTCCCTTGCGAGGGGCGCCGCATTGGTTTATGGCAACGCGTTACCTTGCGAGCGCCTCCTGAAGAATGGCGAGCGCTTCGTCCATCTCGTCTTGCGAAAGGGTCAGCGGCGGGGTGAGCGTCAAAATATTGCCCATGGCGACCTTGAAGCTTAGGCCCCGAGACAGGCACGCGTAAAGCACCGCCTCTGCCTCATCCGTTGCCTTCGCGCCGCCGGGGCGTTCGAGCACTACCCCCATCAACAGGCCCAATCCCCGCACTTCCGCAATCAGGGGATGATCAGCGCGCATGGCCTCGAGGCGCTCCAATGTTTCGGCGCCAAGGGCCGCCGCGCGCTGCACGAGCTGTTCCTCTTCGATGACATCCAGCGTGGCAAGCCCAGCCGCGCAGCCGACCGAGCTTTTCTCATGGGTGTAGTGGCCCAGCGCCCGATCCGCCGCCGCGGCGTTCAGCTCTTCCCGAGCCAGCAACGCCGCAAGGGGAAAGACCCCTCCGCCCAATCCTTTGCCGAGCACCAGCATGTCCGGCTCGACGCCGTAGTGCTCGCATGCGAATAGATAACCCGTGCGGCCGAGACCAATCGGAATCTCATCCAGTATCAGAAGCGCCCCATGCCGGTCGCACGCGGCACGCACACGTTTCCAATAATCTCTCGGCGGGATGAATGGCGTGCAGCGCAAGGTCTCAGCAATTACCGCCGCCACGTCGCCTTCACGTTCCAGCACATATTCGATGTAGCTGGCGCACTGCATGTTGCACGCGTGGCCGCATTCGAAGGGACACCCGCGCGGCTCCGGCGGAGGCACATGTTCGCAGCCAGGCAACAACGGGCCTGCGTCTTTCCGAAAGATCGCCTCCCCGCCAATCGAGATCGCATCGAGCGACGCGCCATGAAACGAGTCCCACATGGAAATCGTCTTGTATCGCCCCGTAGCCGCGCGGGCCAGCTTTAGCGCCATGCCCATGGCCGACGTGCCGCCTGGGGCAAACAAAACCCGCGTCAGGCCGGCGGGGGCCGCCGCCGTCAGCCGTTCGGCCAGACCGACTGCCGCTTCGTTGGTATACCGCCGCGGGCAAAACGGAAGCCGCTCGAGTTGGGCGCGGACCGCCTCGAGCACACGGGGATGCCCATAGCCCACCTGGTGCACGCTATTGCCATGAAAGTCCAGGATGCGGCGTCCAGACGTATCCGTCAGGCTGCTGCCACGCGATGCCGCCGCCACATTGAGGCAGGGCGTGCTCAATGCTTGATGCAGAAACACCGCCTCGTCCCGCTCGAGCAACGCCTTGGCCGCGGCGTCCAGATGCCCGCCTTGCCACGCGCCACGGCGCCGGCTTAGGTTGGTGTCTCCTTCTGACTCCATTGCCACTGTATTGTCCCTATCGTGCTCCGGCCGCTCAGCGGGTTAATACATCCCAGACAAGCATATAACGCACGTTAAGATCGAGTCAAGAGAAAACCGTAAGACACTTGAGCTTACGCCTTAAGTCCACATAAAATCCAGTTATGCGCAGAATTATTAGCAGTACCTTCATGAAAAATTCATCTTTTCACTTGCAAAGCGGGATAAGGTGTGGTAGCTTTTCTGCCATGGCTCCGGGCGCGAGGGGGCGTTCCCCGGGCATCCACCCGTAGTCATAGGTGTGATACGGCTGCTGTCCATAGGGCGGGCGGCAGCCAAGAGTAACTGTATTTATCATACAGGAGGGCATTCTATGTCTCACAAGAAAGGGTTTACCCTGATCGAGCTGCTCGTCGTGATTGCCATCATCGGCATTCTCGCGGCGATCCTGCTCCCGGCGCTGGCGCGTGCGCGTGAAGCCGCCCGCCGCGCGTCCTGCCAAAACAATCTCAAGCAGATTGGCTTGGTCCACAAGATGTACGCGAATGAGTCGCGTGGCGAGCGCTTCCCGTCGAAGTCGTCGGCTGCGTTCACCTTCCAGATGGACATCTATCAAACGTTTCCCGAATACCTGACGGACCTTGCCGTGCTCATCTGCCCGTCGGATGCGCAGGGTCAAGAAGTCCTTGAACCGGGCAGCCCAGACAATTGGGTGCAAGACGAATTCACGTTCGTGCAAGATACGCCTGGCGCCGCCTTGGTAGCCACGCCTGTGCAGCCAAACGACGGCAGCTATGGCCAGTTGGACTTTATGAAGTTTAATGGTATTCCTGGCGACACAAGCTTTGACTACACTGGAGCCAGTGGCGATCAGGCCGAGGGTTCGGGCGATGAGTCGTATGTCTATCTGGGCTGGGCAGTTGGCGACAACGAGTGGTTCGATAATGGGCAGGTCCCGCGGACCGCGGACGGCGACTTGCTCACTGCATACCTCTTCGGCATCGGATGCAACTGCCCCGGCGTGTCAACGCCGAACGGGGCGTTGGACACGGTAGATGATGACCTTGTTTACACGAAGTCGACGGCATCGGTTGATGGCTCCGTGCAACCGGGTGAACTTTCCGCTTTCCGCTTCCGCGAAGGTATTGAGCGCTTCTTCATTACCGACATCAACAATCCGGCGGCCAGCACGCGTGCGCAGTCAACCCTTGCTCACACGTGGGACGTCATCAGCACCGATGTGGCTTCCTTCAATCACGTTCCGGGCGGCGCCAACGTCCTGTACTTGGATGGTCACGTCGACTTCCTGAATTATCCGGGTTCCAATGTCTCGGGTGAAGATTTCCCGGTTAGCGAAGAGTGGGCTCTTATCGCGGCTGTCGGCGACAGCCCCGAGGACGCGCTTCCGTAGCCATCAGCGCTGCGAAGTTTACCTGGCTGCTTCACGTACCCAAACACACGAAGGCGGCAACTCCAACTGGAGTTGCCGCCTTTTACATTGTGGCCGTGTGATGGGAAGGCTCTAGAGCTTCTTGACGAGCAGGTTGCGGTACCAGACCTCTCCCCCATGATCTTGCACCATGAGATAGCCCGAGCCAGGCAGGTTGGCGTAAGGCGTGTCGAATTTGCCGATGGGCATCGTCAGCTTGCTGGTATCGACATCGAGCACGAGGAAGCCGTTGAAGAACAGCTTGATGCGTTCTCCTTCGCAGGTCAGCGTGTAAGAGTTCCACTCCCCCGGGGGCTGAGAGGGATTGAACATCGGCGTGGCTACATCATAGAGGGCGCCGCAGCCATAGTGGTGGGGGCGCTTGCCGTATGAATCCAGCACTTGGATTTCCATGCCCTTGTAGACCGGGTCTGCTTCGCTTGCGCGAAACATGATGCCGCTGTTCGCGCCGGGCGTGAGCTTGAATTCGGCATGCAATTCGAAGTCGCCAAATGCTTCGGCCATATAGGCGATGTATTTCGTGTTGGGTCCGCCGGGGATATGGAGCACGCCATCCTCGATGACGAAGCGTTCGTCCTGGGCATCCAAGGTGCGCCAGTGCACCGCGTGCTCCGGCGCGAGCAGGTCGATCCATTCGCTGCCTTGCGGGGCAGGCGCCGGCCCGGCAATGGGCAGCCGGTCGGCTTTCGGCTCGGGCGCCTGCGTCGCGCAGCCCGCTGCCACGGCGAGAGCTGCCAGGGCAAGCCCTCCCCTCTGCCAGATTCGTTGTTGAAACATCTCAGCCGTTCTCCTTGCTTATGGGCCCCCGGCGGGCCCCACTCGTTGCCGGACGACGGTGTTGCCGTCCTCAGAAATGATGGCATCTCGCGCGCGGTCCGGACGCACTTCGTTCCACCATTGAGTCCATGGCCCGGGTTCCGGACCAAAGTCTTGTTGCGTCAAGCGGATGAGTTCGGCGCGCGTGGTCCGGCGGCGGCGTTGGTTCTTCGCGAGAACATCAATGAGCAGGGGGACTGCTGTACGCGGTTCAAGCGCCGCGAGGGCCCGGATGGCCACGCGCTGCACTTCAGAAGAAGGCTCCTGGAGGCCTGCCGCGGTTTCGAGCAGCAGCGCCACGCGCCCTGGATGGTTCTGCGCAAGCAAACCGTTGATGGCCGTGATGCGGATCTCGGAGTCAGGGTGGCGCAACAATTGTTCGAAGGCGTCGTCAGGGGCGTCCCCCGCAATCGAAGCCAGCGCCTGGGCCGCGCGCCACGAAAGCCCCGGATGGGCCGACCAGGCAAGCCGCACATAGGCCTCGGCAGCGCCCGCTGCCCGCATCGGGTCCAAGAGTTCCAGGGCGTTCAAGACCTCCTGTACGCTAGCATCCGGCATGCTGATGCGCTTGACGAGCGGCTCAGCCAGCAGCTCTTTCAGACTGACCGCACTCGTAACGAATACCGGACGCCTCGGCGCAGGGAGCGCCTGCAGTTGAGCGAGGGCATGTTGGGCCACATGCTCCCCGTCTTCCTCACGCTCCTTCAGCGCCGACACCGCTGCTGCACGCACCGTTTCATCCGTATCGCCAAGGGCAGCAACGAGCGGCGGAATGGCCTGGGGGCCAGGCTCGTCGCCCAGCAACTCAATGGCACGTGCGCGGTGTTCGGCCTCTGCCGATTCCAGCAGACTCGTGGCATAGGCAGGATCCGCCGAGGCCCGGCCGCGCTCGAGCATTTCCCCAAAAAAACAGCTGCCTATCAGCAAAAGGCCCAGTCGCAGAAGACTAGGCCAGCGCCTCGCCGCCGGCATCGCCCCAGGCAGGCGTAAGTCACTAAGAAAACACAGCTTGCGCATGACGAAACCCTTGGGAGCCAGACCCGGGCCACGGCCATTGTAAGAGGCGGCCAAACATGATCCTTGATTTTTTCGCACTTGTGGACTATACTTGACTTTCCGGGGGCGTCCAATGCCCGAGCACGTTCACGCTGGTCCTACAGCCCCCGCGCCCCAGCCGCCTCCGGGCCGGCCGCGGCACAGCCACAGCGCTCCGCCTGCAAACTCTGGGCGCTTTCATTGTGAGACTACGGGATACCACCATGACAGAGCAATCGGAAACGAACACAATTGACGGGGCAGCACTTTCAACCGCATCGGGCCGCAAAAAGGAGCGCGGCTCGGGACTCAAACTTGCGGTGTCGCTCGACCTTTTTTCGCCCTCGCCAGACAGCTTTAATCCGGGCGGTTACCGCGAAGAGTCGCGGCTCTTGGAGCGGATCGTGTCGGCGACCAAGATTCGCGGCATTAGCGCGGTCGAGATATCGCAACGCGAGATCGCGAATGAATCCAGTGCCAAGGAAATCCGCCGCCTGCTGAAGGAATACAACATTGGCTGCAGTGCAATCAGTGTCGACCTGACGGCAGACCGGCGCTTCGCCTTGGCGGGTTTCGCTCATCAGCATGCAAAGACGCGCAACGCAGCCATCGATGAAGGGCGCAAGGCGGTGGACGCCGCCCGCGCGCTTGGAACCACCGAGCTCACCCTGCGCCTGTACAGCGACGGCTTCGACTATCCATTCCACATCGACTACCAGACGCACTGGAATACCTTGATTTCATCCATCAAGACCATTGCGAAGTATGCATCGCCCGATGTCAATGTGGCGGTGTCGTACAAGCCCCGCGAGCCGCGGAAGTATCTCAGCGTCGATTCAGTGGGCCGGGCTCTCTCCCTGTGCCAGGAAATCGCGATGAAGAACGTCGGCGTCGCCATGAATTTCACGCACGCGATGATGGCCGGTGAAAACCCAGCAGACTCGATCGCCTTCTTGAGCCGCGCCAACAAGTTGTTCATGCTGTACCTGAGCGACAGCTACCGTGTTTGGGATGACCAAATGGTCGCGGGCAGCGTGCATCTGTGGGAATTGATGGAAGCCCTGCACTACGTCAAGGTGTGCAAGTACAAAGGCTACATCACAATGGAGGGCGCCTCGCCCCGCATGGACCCGGTGCATGCCTGCCAGATCGCCG
>CAZLBS010000052.1:0-11880 GCA_964557505.1 uncultured Nitrospiraceae bacterium
CATCGATGCCTTCGAGTGCGAGCGGATTGCCGAGCAAGGCGTAATACATGCCGGTCAGGCGGTCGATGGGTTCAGGGTTGCCTGTATCGAGCCCCTCGCGCGAGGCAACGGCTTCAAACAAATTGCCCGGGTTGAGCCCTTCGTCGATCAAGCCGTCGCCATCATTGTCGATGCCATCGAGCGCGAGGCTCAGGGCGTTGGCGTTGTCGTCGACCAAGCCATAGCCTGGCCGGGTAATGTCCCATTCATACGTGCCCGGACTTCCGCCAACAGCCGGCGGGTCGTACAGGTTGCGGTAATCGCCAAAGTCATAGCCGACCGTGCCCTCCCGGAAATCGCGCGCAGGCAGGGCGTCAAAGGTTTCGAAAAAGCCGGCGCGGATGCCGTTGGGCGCGCCCATGACGAGTTGCCAGAGCTTGCGGCTGTTCGCGTCGTCGATGCCCGGCATAAGGCGTAGATCGAATTCGTTCGGGCTGAGCCCTTCGTTGAGCGAGCGCAGGAGGATGTTGTCGTTGGGCGCCTCATTCAGCGCGAGCGGCGGCGGAAACTCCGTGGGAATCGAAATGCTGGGGTCGGGCTCGCGGAAGTAATTGGGCATCGGCGCGTAGGCGCTGGGCTCGCTGAGGTTGGGCCGCGACGCCACATCGGTGATTTGAATGGCCACCCGCCCCACGATTTCAGTGACCGGTTCGCCCGTCGCCAGGATGACCGGCGGCAAGCCGGAATCGCCCAGGCTGGCATCGAGATAGAACTGGCTCAGCCGAAACTGATCGCGGAACTGCGGGAGCCCTTGGAGAAACGAGGTGAGCGGGCGGCCCGCCGTGTCGGCGTTTTGACGGAACTGAATGGGGACGGCAGGCTGCTCGGTCTTGAAGCAGTCCGAGCCGTCGGTGAAGATGCGCGTGGCCCGCACGTTGTTGATGATGAAGTCGAAATCATTGTCGAGCCGGTCGCCGCTGTAGTTCGGGGCGGTGCGATCGGAGACGACTTCGAAGCGGCTGGGGATCAGCTGTCCTGTGCTGTCGATGCTGTTTTGCAGGGCCTCGTCGAACGTGCCGCTGTAGCGGTCGATGAAGGCGGCCACATCGACGCCGCCCCGCTCGAGCAGGTTGAAGGCTGGCAACGGCCTCAAGGCCGTATCGCCGCACACGTCGAGATACTCGATGGGAGCGGTCAGAAAGATGCGCTGTTCGTCGAGTTCGTCGACTTCGCCGTCGGCGTCGTTGTCGAGGCTGTCGATGCCCCAATACACGAAGCGGCCAACCTCGCCCGGTTCGTCAAGTCCTTCTAGTCCCGCGGGACCGTTGAACGCATCGAGGTCGTTGTCGAGGCCGTCGGTCGAGAAATCGATATCGCGGGGGACAGGAATCCACATGGACTCGTTGAAACCGTCGCCATCGTTGTCGACATCCGCCCAGAGGTCTGTCATCTCGCTCAGCAAGCGCGGGCGCTCGACCCCGTTTTCGCGGTCGACGACGCCGGGCAATCCGAAGAAGTAGGAGCCGGCATTCGGGTCTTGGGTGTCGTGTGCGAGCGCGCCTGCGAAGGGATTGCGCGGATCATCGACGACGAGCCCTTCCTCATCGATGCGCAAGCCAAAGAAGCTGTCGCCGATGCGCCCGGTCTGATTGATCGTGTGCTCGATGGCATAGGCCTGCCGGCGCGTCAGGTTCGGGTCGTTTCCCGGCCCATAGCGGCGGTAGCGGTTGAAGAAGAACGGTTGCGCCGCGAGTCCCGAGCCTTCTGGCGGACGGTCGGGACCGAAGTGCACCGGCAGCGAGGCGCCATTGACGGGATCTTCCTGAATGAGCGGCATGTAGAGCCAATCGACCGAGCGGTCGTTGTAGAGCGTGGTGCCGTTGTCG
This sequence comes from uncultured Nitrospiraceae bacterium, assembly GCA_964557505.1. Taxonomy (GTDB): domain Bacteria; phylum Hydrogenedentota; class Hydrogenedentia; order Hydrogenedentales; family CAZLBS01; genus CAZLBS01. Next base: position 1,866 of record CAZLBS010000052.1, read on the forward strand.
GGGCTGACGGTCACGAGCGGGGCCCGCCACACGATGGGATTCGTGTCGGGGTCGCCGATGATGGGCAGGCCGTTTCGCGTGTCGACCTGGGTGCCCGCGGGCGGATTCAGATTGAGCGCCCGGATGGCATCGAGGTCGACCTGGGGAACGCCGCCTTCCCAAAGCCGGGGGCCGCGGTCTTCGCCGGGCAGCCACGCGGGCTCGTTGATGTTGGCCGGAAACATCCACGGCTTGCCGACGGCCCATGCGCCGTTGAAGTAAGTGGACCATGCATGATCGAGGGAGGTGTAGGTCGCGTGAATCGCCTGATCGTGCTTCAAGAAGGCACGCGCAATGGCCAGGCCGCCATCGGCGATGAGGTCGGTCTTGATGCTGTCTTCAATGTTTTGCGCGACGCGCAATTCGTTTTGGCTGGTCGCGAAGAAGACCAGGCCCAGTGCTGAGAGCACCGCGAGAATGGCCAGCGCCACGATGAGCGCCGCGCCGCGTTTCGTCCTGCGTGTATCCATCAGTCCCTCGATTGCCAGGTTTGCCGTGCACGCTGACCATCAGCGCGACTCGCGGCGCACCACGCTCCTTCCCCTGCTCTCGGCTTACGGCTCTCGGCGCTTGCCGCGCCGGGCGCTTATGACAACTCCCCGACCACGGCATCCGGGTTGCTCTTGCGCGAGTAGCCCGCGGGCACCGTGATGGTTTGTTCGAATCGGCGTACGAATTCCGTCACCCCCGGAAAGGGGCTTTCGACAATGATGTCGAGCTGCACATCGATCTGCTCGGGCAGCCGCGGATTGAGCGGGGTGCCCGTGCTGAATGCGGCCCCCGGCACATCGGGCCAGCCATCGCCATTGTTGTCGGCGGGCCAGCCGGATGCGGTGGCGCTGAAATTGACGGTGTTCACCGGCACATGCCGGAAGGTCCAATCCGCGCCTTGGATATTCGGCGGGAGCAATGCCGGATTGACATCAAGAAAGACCGCGGGGTCGCCGCCAATCTCGAGCGGCGAAACAATGCCATTGGCTTGGCCCAAGTTATCCTTAATGTTATAGACGGTCGACCAATACGTGCTGCCCCAGTACCGCAAGGTCTCGGTCGCGTCGGGCGGACGTTGCCCTTCAGGCAGCGCCCAGCCGCGTTGCGCAATGCTATAAGCAAAATTGGACCGGTCTTTTCGCTCGGTCAAGGTGCGGCTGCGCCCGACGATGTCTCCATCAAGATCGCGGATTGTGCGCTCGCCGGGCAGAAAGGCGGTGTCGATGTTGGGGTTGTTGTAGTTGCCATTGTAGCGCTGGCCGGAGAGCGGCAGTACGACGTTGAACCTAGGAGGATCGGTCTCCGCAGGATCATCCACGGGGATTGTGAGCGTGCTGCCGTTCCAGAATACGTTGAGATTGTCGCGCCATTCGCCAAAATTTTTTGCGGGCAAATAGATGTTGTCGGCGATGACAAAGTCGCCCGGCGTGCGGGGCGTTGGACGGTTGTTGAATGTATCCGTCACGCGGAGCGCGGACCACAAATCGGGCAACAGGGGATCCCCGGCGATCATGCGCAGGTACAACTCGCGGCGGCGCGCATTGCGCACGATGTCGGCCTCTTCCGGCACAAGGGTCGCGTCCGCCAGGGTTGCGGGGTCGGCAAAGGAAGGTACGAGGAGACGCCCGTCAGGCGTGCGCAAGCGAAAGTCGAAGCCGATGGCATCTTCCGGTCGTTCGGCCAAGATCAGATTGGCAGGGTTTCCAGGGTCGGGCACCGCCCGGTTGTTCTCATACCAGGTCCATAAATCGACGGTGCGGCCCTGGGTCGGATCGAAGACAGAGGGATAGGCGTCCAAATCGCTCACGCCGGGCTCGACATAGCGCAACATCGAATAGGTCACGACGGTGTCCAGATTCTCCGCCGTTTCCACGGCAAAGGCGGGGCGCACGACAACATCGTCATTCGGATTGGCCGGATCGTTAAAGTCGACGACCGCTTCCTCGCCTGGGCGCGGGGGCATATCCCGCTCGACGAGGGTAATGGTGCCGGAGCCCGGCAACCGCAAATCCGTGCTGCGTCCATTCGGCGCGGCATTCTCCGGATCGCCGTAATAAATCACATAGGTAATGCGCGCAAAATTGGGGTCGGCGGCGTTCTGATTGATGTTGGCGCCGGTAAGGCCCACAAAGGTGAAGCCCTGCGGCAGGCCCGCGAATTGGAAATTTTCGCCAAATTCGCGGGAGGTGTAAGCAGCCTGCAAGTCCCGCTCCATGAGGGCGAAGACCTGCCGGGCCATCTCATAGCCTTCGATGCGCTGGTAGCCTTGCTGACTCGTGCTCGAGGCAGCCACGAAAAGCACGAAAATGGTGCCCAGGACGACGGCGCTCAGGGCCGTCGCGACCAGCACTTCGGTCAAGGTAAAGCCGTTTGTATGGCGGCGTGGGTGCATCATCGGATCATTGCTCCGCAATATAGGTGACAAAACTTTGCGAGCGCTCGTTGGGCAGCTCGACCGTAAACGAGACGCGCTGCAGAAAAACGTCTTCGGCCCCGCGCAAGGGGGTGAGCAGCGTGTAATAATCTTCATACAGGCTATACGTCGTATAGATGCCGGTAGCCAGATACATCGGGTAAATGTCTTGCAGACGGGCGATGCTTTCCCAGAGGTGCTCAGCGCCCGAGGTGCGGAAGCGGTTCAAGCTCGATTCGGCCAGTTCGGAGACGACCGCGCGCTGGGCGGCGATCTGCGTATTCTCAAGCGAGGCCGGGAAGAAGCTGACAATGAAGGCCACGGCGATGCCGAGAATCGCCAAGGCGATGAGCACTTCGAGCAAGCTGAAGCCGGCCTGCCCGCGCGGCGCTGTCTTGCCGCTCCTTTGGCTTTGTATGAAAACAAGTTGATTCATAATGACGGCCTTACTCCCGGATGGGCCCGTATTCGGTGCGCACTTTGACGCGGCCGAGGGCGGCGAAGACCTCGACGTTAATGCCCAAGAGCTGCTGGGCAAAGGTAGGCGGCGTTGCCAAATCATCGCGCTCGGTAAAGCGATCTTCGACAAACTGAAGATCCGTCTGGGCGCATACCGGCAATCGAAAGCGCTGGATTGTGCTGCCGGTCACCATGAAGCCGTTGTTGTTGAAGCGGTGCGCGGGGAAGGCATCCACCTCATCGCCGAATGCTGTCGCCGAGGTCCGCCATGGCAGAAAGCGCGGCGTGCTTTGGAAGAGCAAGGTATCCGGATCGGTATCGCCGGTCTCGCTGATGTTGGCGAAGGCTTCCTGGTTGAGCACATACACGGGCGTGAGGCCAAGGGCCCGCTCCGCGCCGCCGGTGTCCGACAGGATGTTGCCGTAAGTCGCCTCGTTGGCCACGTGATAGAGGGCGCCAATGCCGTCCATGCGGCGGGGAATGCCGCGCTCGTTCTCGAGTTGGAGGTAAAGCGTCACCGTGTCGTTGGCGGCCTCGGGAAGTCCCATGGCGGTCCGCAGCGCGTCTTCGTCTTGGAAGCCTTCGGCGGCGAGATCCTCATTTCCCAGGCGGCGGGCAATGAAAAGGTGGTTGAGAAAGACGCCGGCTCCGTCGACGAACTCGGGCAGGTATACCACGGCCGAACCCCGGCGAAAGGTGGTCGCGCGCACTTGCGCCGTGCGCAGGGTCTGCGAGAGGTCGATGGCGCTGGCGCGGACTTCATCGCCAGGACGGGACGCGCCGAAAACGAAGGCGGGCACGGTGATTCCCGCAAGTATACCGATGATGGCGAGCACCACCAGCAACTCGACGAGCGTAAATCCTGCCAGGCTATGTGCCGTTGAACGGTTCATGTTGCAGCGGCTGCCCGGCCGGTGGGCTGCCCTGTGCTCCCTGTACTTATCCCGATGCCATATGTCGAATGCTTATGCAGCGTATGCCGCAGCGTTAGTCCGCATAGAAGCGGCGCCAGCCCTGCTCGTTGTCCCAACTGTTGATGTCGTCGCCGCCGCCGTAAAACAGGGGGTCGCCTTCAAACTGATTGAAGGGCAACTGATTGCTTTGGAGATTCTCGCCTTTGGACCAGACGAAATAGATGTTGTTGCGGTCGGCGGGCCGCCCGTAGCGGGCGTCGACGCCCGGCGGCAAGGAGCCGATGTTGGCGCGCGGGGCGCCGGGCAAGTCGTCCGGGCCCGGCCCGGTGTAGATGAAGGGTTCGTACAAGTCGTTGTCGGGCTCGTTGCCTTCCCGGAAGCTGCGGAAGGGCATGATTTCGTTGCGGGCAATGCGCCCGAGGTAGAACTGATACGGTTCATCCCACGGGTCGCGGCCGATGTCGATATAGCCCGAGCCGAGCTTGTCCAAGATGCGTTCATTGAACGAGACGGGCAAATTCTCCGCATTGGCCCGGCGGCCGGTGCGCAAGAGCGCGTACATGATGTCGCTATACGTCTCGTAAATGTTGCCCGCGCTTAAGACGGTCTGCGCGTTGATTTCATTGAGCGTTTGTTGGTCTTCCTGGGTAAAGAATCCGCTGAAATCCGCGCGCTCCGCGTCGGTGAGCATGGCGGTCATCGCGGTTTCGATTTGTTGAATCTCACCGAAGGCCCGCGTGGCCTGACCGCGCGCGATGTAGCCGGTCACATTGGGCGTAATGATGGCCGCGAGAATGGTGATGATCGCAATCACCACCAGCAACTCGACCAGCGTGAACCCGCGTTTCATGGACGTCAATGGATTGGCTCCCGTTAATCCCGAATTGGTTGGCCGGTTTCGTTCTTGCTTAGGCGCCGCTCAAGCTGTCGGCCAGAGCGATAAGCGGCAAGTACAGGGCCACGACGATGAAGCCGATGATGCCGCCCAAGAAGACGATGAGCGCCGGCTCCATCAACTGGAGCAAGGCATTCACCGCTTCTTCGACTTCCGCGTCGTAGATGTCGGCAATCTTTGTAAGCATCTGGTCGAGCGCGCCGGTTTCCTCGCCAACGTCGATCATGTTGACCACCATGGCGGGGAACACTTTGGTCTCGTCCAGCGGCGCGGCGATGGTGTCGCCGTCCTTGATGCTGTCATGCACCTTTTGCACGGCGTTCTCGATCACTTCGTTGCCGATGGTTTCTTTGGTGATCTTGAGCGATTGCAGGATCGGCACGCCCGACATGATGAGCGTCCCGAGCGTGCGGGCGAAGCGGGCCACGGCAATCTTGGTAACCAGGTCGCCAATCTTCGGGACCTTGAGAATGACGCGGTCGAAGCCGCTCTTGACCAGCTTGAATTTGCTGAGAATCTTGATGGTGATGATGGTGCCGTTGAAGATGAGGCAGCCCTTCCACCACTCGAAGAGCACGAAATCGCCCGCCGCCATGAGGAATTGGGTAACGCCGGGCAACTCGCCGTCGAAGTCTTCGAAGAATTCGGCGAAGGTCGGCACGACGAACATGAGCAAGCCCAGCACGATGGCGGTGGCCATGACCAACACGAAGATTGGGTAGACCATAGCGGAGCGCACGCGGCGTTTGAGGGCCTCGCGCTTTTCAAGGAAGTCGGCCAAGCGGGCCAACACGACTTCGAGCATACCGCCGACCTCGCCCGCGCGCACCATGTTCACAAAGAGGCGGTCGAACTGCTTCGGATGTTTGGCCAAGGCCTCCGAAAACGTCGTGCCGCCTTGGATGTCGCCCGACACCTCGCGCAGAATGTCCTTCAACTTGCAGGGCTTCAGCTGCGCGATGAGGATGTTGATGCTGCGCAACAGGGGCAGGCCCGCGTCGATGAGCGTGGAGAGCTGGCGCGTCATGACCACGATTTCTTTCGTGGAGGTGCCGCCGAAGTAAAGCTCGTTCAGTCCCTTCTTGGTCTTGCGCGCGCGGCGTTCATCGCTCCGGCGCGCCTCGCGGATGTGCGTGGGGTAATAGCCCATGCTGCGCACGTCCTGCAGGGCCAACGCCTGCGTTTCCGCCTCGACCACATTAAAGACTGACTTGCCCTCTTTCGTCATCGCATGGTAAGCGAACTTCGGCACCCGTCTTCTCCTTTGGCTCCAAGTGCCCGCGCTGCTTCCCATTGATGCGCGCCGGGCGTCCTGCTTTCATTATGACATGCTATCTACCGGCCGGCGCTCTGCCGGCGCCAAAAAAATGCTAGTCGTAGCGGTCCGTATGCGTCAGCAGTTCGTCGATGCTGGTGATTCCCTTCACGCACTTGACGAGCGCCTGCTCCCGCAAGGTCTGCATGCCCTGATATTTGCGGGCATGGTCGCGAATCTCGAAGGCTAGGGCCCGGTTGAGAATCATATCCTGAATCGACTCGTCGACGTCGAGGAATTCAAAGATGCCGGTACGGCCCATATAGCCCGTGAAGTCGCAGGCGGCGCAGCCCCGGGCATTGTAGAAACGCAGCTTGGGATTTTCGCGCCATTTGTGGGGCACGCCGACCCGGTCCATCTGGGATTCGTCGGGCCGGTAGGGCTCGCGGCAGTGGCGGCACAGCACGCGCAACAGGCGTTGCGCCAGCACGGCTTCAAGCGCCGAGGTAATCAAGAAGGGCTCCACGTTCATGTCGAGCAGACGGGTGATCGTTTCGGGGGCGCTATTGGTGTGCAGCGTGCTGAGCACGACGTGCCCGGTGAGCGCCGCCTCGATGGCAATCTGCGCCGTTTCGAGGTCGCGAATCTCACCTACCATGCAGATATCCGGGTCTTGACGGAGAATAGCGCGCAAGCATCTCGCAAAGGTTAAGCCCATCGACTCGCGCACTTGGCACTGCACGACCCGGTCGAGCTGCAACTCGACGGGATCTTCCGTGGTGATGATCTTGACGTCGACCTTGTTGAGCACGTCAACGCAGCCGTAGAGCGTCGTCGTTTTGCCGGAACCCGTCGGTCCGGTCACGAGGAAGATGCCGTTCGGCCGGTGAATGACCGTATTAATTTTCTTGAGCAGGTCCGCCTCGAAGCCGAGCGTCTCGAGTTTGATGCGCACCGCCGTGCGGTCAAGAATACGCATCACGATGTTTTCCCCGTAGAGCGTCGGCAGCGTGGCCACGCGTATATCGATTTCGGAGTCGCCGACCTTGAGTTCGATGCGGCTGTCTTGCGGCAGGCGGCGTTCGCTGATGTCCATGTTGGACAAGATCTTCACGCGGGAGATGAGCGCCACGGAGAGATTGCGCGGCGGATTGACGACCTCGTGCAGCACGCCGTCTACGCGAATGCGGATGCGGAAATCGTCCTCATAGATCTCGAAGTGGATGTCGGATGCGCGCTTCTGCACGGCTTCCAGCAAGACCAGGTTGACGATCTTGATGACCTCGGGCTCTTGCGCCAGCGCGGAGAGGTTTTCCGGATCGGCGACCAATTCCATGGTGCCCAGTTCATCGGCCGTAAGGGCGGTATCGCCAACATGCGCGATCAACTGCTGGAGCGTTGCGGACGTGGAATCGCCGGTATCGGAGTAGTTCTTTTGAATGAAATCGGAGATATCGCCGTTGTTGCTGACGGCGCCTTTGACGGGCTGCCCGGCAATCTGGCTCAAGTCGTCGAGGGTGCCGAGGTTGAGCGGATCGGCAAGGGCGATAACGAGCGTGCCATTCTCGGCGCGCACGGGCACGGCGCTGTAGAAGCGGGCCACGTCGGCCGGGATTTTGTGGAGCACTTCCTCCTTCACCGTAATCTTGGTGATGTCGATGGGCTCCATGCCTTGTTGGATGCCGAGCCCTTCGATGATATCGCGCTCTTCGCAGAGCCCCATGGAGACGAGGACCCGGCCCAGCATGTCGCCGGTCAGGCGCTGACGCTGAAACGCCTCTTCCAAATCGAGCGGCGTGATCACGCCATTGTCGATCAGAATGTCGCCTAGGTGCCTGTCTTGAACTGCCGCCATGCGTCGTGGTGCCTTTACTCGTTGCTATCGTTGGAGCGGGGTCATGTCCCCGGTTTTATGCCGCGCCCTCTTCGCCTTCGAGCCCTGCCGCGGCGCGGGCTGCCGTCTTGAATTCATCGGCGGATTGCGCCTTGCCCAGGGCCGTTTCGTATTCCACAATGCCTTTGCGGTAGAGCGCAAGCAAGTGTTCGTCGAGCAGGTTCATGCCGAACTTGTGGCCCGTTTGAATGGCCGACGTGATGCGGTAGGACTTGTTGTCGCGGATGAGATTCTGGATGGCGGGGGTGGTGATCATGATTTCGAATGCGGCCACACGTCCAAAGCCGCTCTTTTTCTTGAGGAGCGCCTGACTGATGACCGCCTTCAGATTGCCCGCGAGCTGCGTGCGAATCTGCTCTTGCTGCGTTGTCGGGAAGGCATCGACGAGCCGGTCGATGGTCCGCACGGCGCCGGTGGTATGCAGCGTGCCGAACACCAAGTGGCCGGTTTCGGCGGCGGTCACGGCGGCTCCGATGGTTTCAAGGTCGCGCATCTCGCCCACAAGAATCACATCGGGGTCTTGACGCAGGGCGCGGCGCAGCGCCTCGGCGAAGGTCGGCACGTCCACGCCCACCTCGCGCTGCGTGATGATGCTCTTCTTGTGGTTGTGGTAATACTCGATGGGGTCCTCGATGGTGATGATGTGATGGTCGAGGTTGGTATTGATCCAGTCGATCATCGTGGCGAGCGAGGTGGACTTGCCAGACCCGGTCGGACCGGTGACGAGGATGAGGCCGCGCGGCTGACTGATCACCTCGTGCAAGTGTTTGGGCAGGCCAATCTGGTCGAAGGTCAGGATGGTGTTTGGAATCTGACGCAACACCAGGCCCACATGGCCGCGCTGCTTGAAGATCGAGACGCGGAAGCGGGCGATGTCTTCGAACGCGAAGCCGAAGTCGGACCCGCCCACTTCTTGCAATTCCTGCTGGTTGTCGACCGAGGCGATGGACTTCATGAGCCGTTCGGAATCCTCGGGTTTCAGCACTTCGTCGCCAAAGTATTGCAGGCCGCCGTGCACACGTCCTACCGGCGGATTGCCTACCGCGAGGTGCAAATCGGACCCTTCGCGGTCAATCAGCATCCGCAACAAGCTGACCATTTCGTATGCCATGATGAGGGCGTGCCTTTCTCTATTGGGGGCGCGCCTGCCCCCGTTCTATTCCCCGAAGCAGCGCGTCAGGCGGCAGGAACCGCTTTCCGCCCGTATCGCTTGCTCTCGCGCACTTCTTTATCGAATCTCTCCATTACGGCAACCGACTCGTCGGGCTGCGTGACGCGGTGCACTTCGCCGATGCCGGTCGCGCCGCTCAGCACCTTGTTCCAGGCGTCTTCGCGCAGCGTCTTCATGCCGCCGCGCAAGCGTGCTACACGGCGCAACACCCCCGCGGGTGCGCCATACATGATCATTTCGCGCAGCTCGTCCGTGTTGGTCATCATCTCGTGGATGCCAAGACGCCCCTGATAGCCCGTATTGTGACACACATCGCAGCCGGCGCCGCGGAAAAATTGATGCTGGGTTACATCGACCGGAAAACCGAGGCCCTCGAGTTCCTCTTCATCCGGGGTGTAGATTTCCTTGCACGAGGTGCACAGCGTGCGCACGAGCCGCTGGGCAAGCACGGCCTTCACGCCGGAAGCCACGAGGAAGGGCTTCACGCCCTGGTCGATCAAGCGGATGAAGGCCGAAGGCGCGTCGTTGGTGTGCAAGGTCGAGAACACCATGTGCCCGGTGAGGGCGGCCTTGATGGCGATTTCCGCCGTTTCCACGTCGCGAATCTCGCCCACCATCACAATGTCCGGGTCTTGCCGGAAGATGGCGCGCAGGGCCGCTTCGAAATTCCAGCCGATGTCGTGATGAATCTGCACCTGATTGATGCCCGCGAGCTGATACTCGACCGGGTCTTCAACGGTGATGAGCTTGGTGTCGGGCTGATTGAGATTGTTGAGGGAGGCATAGAGCGTCGTGGTTTTGCCCGAGCCCGTGGGCCCTGTCACGAGAATCACGCCCGCGCCCTGGCCCAGCAGCTTTTCCCACTCGAGTTGCAAGTCTGGCGACATGCCGAGCTGGCCGAGGCCCAGCAGCAGGCCGCTCTTGTCCAAGATACGCATGACCACGCTTTCGCCGTGCACGCCGGGCAGCGCGCTCACGCGCAGG
>CAZLBS010000053.1:0-4404 GCA_964557505.1 uncultured Nitrospiraceae bacterium
GCCGCTTTCTGCTGAAGTTCATCAAGGGTCATGCGGCGGTCCATTCTTCTATGCGCTTAATTGCTTCCTTGGGGGTGAGCTTCTCGACCATTTCGCCATCGAACACGCCCGCCGGCGCCAAGCCGCACGAACCCAGGCAGCGCGCCCCCAGCAACGAAACCTTGCCGTCGGCGGTAGTCTGGCCGGCTTCCACGCCGTACGTCTCTTTGATCGCATCCATCGTGGCCGCACCGCCCTTGACCCAACAGGCCGTGCCCGTGCAGAGCACGCAGGTGTGCGCGCCTCCCGGCTTCAAGACAAAATAGGGAGAGAAGGTGGCGACGCCGTAGGTCTTGCTCAGCGGGACATTGAGAGCAGAGGCAATGAATTTCAGGGCCTGGCTGTCGACGTAGCCGAAGGCCTCCTGCACGGTGTGCAGCGTTTCAATAAGCGCATCGGGCGCGTAGCCATGCCGGCGCATGGCCGCGTTGACAATCTTCCAGCGCTTATCTGCCGACGGCAACTGAGGCGCCGGTCTCGATACATGCGCGCGCATAAGGCGGCTCCAAGGCGAGTTTGCCACTGCCCAGGTTGCACCTCGCCCAAATACAACATACCGAGTGTATCACACGCGCATAGACACGCACGAAATCGCGGATATCTTTACCGGTCAATAGCCGATCGCCATGCCATCTTTCCGTGGGTCGCTGCCGCCGAAGTATCGCAACGGGCCATCCTCGCGCCAAATGCCTTGGTATCCACCGAATGCGCCGCTGCCCGCCCGCACCCGGTGGCCCATGGCTTCGAGCTGGGCGGGCGCCTTGGGGTCGAAGTGCGCTTCAAGCTGCACGAAACCAGCGTCGCGCGCGGGCGTGCCATCCGGCTCGCTGCTGCCGCTGTGTTCGGCGCGCGGCTGCTCCCCGGCCTGCTGCGGCGACATATCGTAGTCGACGAGATTCATCATGACTTGCGCGTGCCCTTGGGGTTGGAAGTCGCCGCCCATGACGCCGAAGGCAAACTTCGGCGCGCCATCCTTCGTGACGAACGCAGGGATGATCGTATGGAACGGGCGCTTGTGCGGTTCGAGCGCATTGCGCGCTTCTGGATCGAGGTCGAACGCCGCGCCCCGGTTTTGCAGGCAGAAGCCCAGCTCGCCGGGCGCCATGTTCGAACCCCAAGCGCCGTAAATGCTCTGAATGAATGAGATCATGTTGCCTTCGCTGTCGGCCGCGACAAGATAAATCGTGTCGCTGTGAGATTCCGGCATGCCCGCCTTCACTTCCTGCATGGCGCGCGCCGGGTCGATGAGCTTCGCGCGTTCCGCTGCATACGCTTTCGAAATCAATGCTTCCACCGGTACATCGGCCTTCTCAGGATCGGCATAAAAAATGGCCCGGTCCTCATAGGCAAGCTTCTTCGCTTCAATGAAAAGGTGCAGCTGCTCGGCCGAGTTGGGCTCAAGGCTGCCAATATCGAACTGCTCGAGCATGTTCAGGATTTGAAGCGCCGCGATTCCCTGGCCGTTCGGCGGCAACTCCCACAGGTCATACCCGCGATAGCTTGCATGCACCGGGTCGAGCCAATTGGATTCGTGCGCCTCGAAATCGCGCATTGAAAAGTAGCCGCCGTTGTCGGTCGAGAACTTCACGATGCGCTCGGCGATCTCGCCTTGGTAGAACGCCTGAGCCCCTTCGCGCGCGAGGATCTCATAGAACGCGGCGAGCCTCGGATTCTGGTAGATGCCGCCATATCCAGGCGCGGCGCCATCGACGAGATAGGTCTCGGCCATGGTAGGGCTGAGGTTCGGGCTAAACACCCATTGCGATGCAATGATGGGCGAGACCGGGAAGCCTTCGCGCGCCGTCTCGATGGCCGGGGCAAGCAATTCACTGAGCGGCTTCGTGCCAAAACGCGCGAGCAACATGTCCCATCCGCTCACACAGCCGGGCACGCTCCACGTCAACGGGCCCCGGCTGGGGATGCGCATCACGCCGCGGCGCTTCGCTTCTTCAATGCTCCACGCATAGGGCGCACGCCCGCTGGCATTCAGGCCATACAGCTTTCTGTCGCGTTCGTGCCACAGAATGGCGAACAAGTCTCCGCCCGGCCCGCAGCTCATGGGTTCGGTCAGAGCAATCATCGCGTTCGCCGCAACGGCTGCATCCACGCAATTGCCGCCATCAAACAAGACGCGCAGCCCGGCCACTGTGGCCAGCGGCTGACTCGCGGCTACCATGCCGTGCCGGCCCATTACCGTTGAGCGGTTTTGATTGCGGTTGCGCAATTTCATCGGATCGTAGCCGCGCCGTTCCGCCATGTCGCCCTCCGTGTCTGGCACGTCAGCCTGCACCCAGGAACCTAATCCCGTCATGCTTGCCGGTGTTGCCGCGCCCGTTGTCTGAAGAAAGGTTCTGCGTTTCATGTGTGGCATTCCCTTTGCCGAATAGCAGCCGAAGGCAGCCTGCCTGCGCACGTCGTGCAAGCGCGCACAGCCTCTTACTTTACGCATTTTCGAATGCGCGGTATACTCCACCGGGGGATGGGGTCACGACGCCTCACAAAGCCGCCCGGGGCCAATGCACCATGGAAGATTTGGACGAAAACGAGACCCGCTTGCTCGCTGAGCGGCTTGTCAAACAGGACATCATTTCCCAAGAGGAAATGGAACAAGTCCAAGGGCAAGCGCAAGAGTCGGGGAATTCGTGGCTGCGTCAACTCATCCTGGCCAACAAGATTACCTTCAGCACCATCGACGAAATCCTGCGGTACGAGTTTCATCCGCCGTCTCGCCGTAAGGAACACAAGGACCTTGGCCGGGCCTTGGTCGAACTCGGCGCCATTACCGAAGCCCAGCTTGATGATGCCCTGGCGTTGCAGAAACGGAACGGCCGGCTCTTGGGCAATGTCCTCCTAGACCTTGGACTCGTCACCCGCCGCCAGATTGCACGGGCGCTGGCAACGCAAGCCGAGCTGCCTTTCGTCGCGGAAGAGGACAGCATCAGCGACGCCGAGGCCCTTGAAGCCGTTCCCGAGCCAATGGCCCTGAAGTACGAAGCGCTGCCTCAAAAGCTTGTGGACGATCACCTGACCTTATTGATTACTGACCCCCGCAAAGTTTCCACGGCGCGTGAGATCGGCATGTTGCTCAAGCTGCGCGTCGACATCGTGCTGACCGATATCGAGTCGATCAAAGAGGAAATCCGGCTGCGCTATGCCGAACTCTCGGACAGCCCAGCTGAGCCAACGCAAGCGCCGCAGGCATCCGAAAGCCCTGCATCACGGCGAGGCAAACCAGCGCAGTCCGCTGAACGCGTGAAAGAGGACAAGAGCACCATGGCCATGGACCCCGTAGCCACCCAGCCGGAGAGCCCGGAAGAAGGGCGCTTCGACCGCATTGCGCGCGATGCCACCGGCGCGCCCGTCATCAAGTTGGTCAACACCATTCTCGAAGGCGCCATCAACTCGGGGGCGACCGACGTGCATCTCGATCCACAGGAGCCGGAAATGCGCGTCCGCTACCGGATCGATGGGATCCTGCACGACATCATGAGCATTCCGGCGCGTTCCATTCAGGCCGTCGTTTCCCGCGTCAAAATCATGGCGGACATGGACATTACCGAGACACGCCGCCCCCAAGACGGCCATTTCGGATATGACTTCAGTGATCTCGAGTACGACGTGCGGGTCGCGACCATGCCCTGTTTCCTCGGCGAGCGCGTGGTGCTGCGCATGCTGGACCAAACCTCGGTGCTGCAAGGCGTCTCCGACCTTGGTCTGGAAGATGACGACCGCAAGGTTTTGGAGCAGGCCATCAATCAGCCCTATGGCATGGTGCTCGTCACGGGGCCGACCGGGAGCGGCAAGACGACCACGCTCTACGCTTGCCTGAATCAGAAGAATGTCATGACCGACAGCATCGTGACGCTTGAAGATCCCGTCGAGTACCAGCTGCCGGGGATCAATCAAGTTCAGATCGACCCTGATATCGATGTTACGTTTGCCAACACGCTGCGCGCCGCGCTCCGGCAGGACATTGATGTGCTGCTTGTCGGCGAAGTCCGCGATATGGAAACCGCCCGCATCGCCGTCCGTGCCGCGATGACGGGGCACCTCGTCTTCACGACGCTGCACACCAATGACGCCCCCGAAGCCATCAACACGCTCATCAACATGAACGTGCCGCCATTTTTGCTGTCGAATGCCCTGTCGACCATTATCGCCCAGCGGCTCGTTCGGAAAATCTGCGATGCCTGCAAGCAGCGCTTCACGCCCAGCAAGACGCTGCTGAAGTCCGTCGGCCTGCCGCAGACCACCAAATCGCTGTGGCGCGGCAAAGGCTGTGAACAGTGTTATCACACAGGCAACCATGGCCGGACAGGCATCTTTGAAATCCTGAGCATCACGCCTGCCGTTCGCCAGATGATC
>CAZLBS010000053.1:4414-8871 GCA_964557505.1 uncultured Nitrospiraceae bacterium
TCGCCGATGGGGAATCCACGAACGAGATTGCAAAGGCCGCTAAGCTCAAGACCATGGCTGACCGCTGCCGCCTGAAGGTGAAACACGGCCTTGTCAATCCGGAAGAGTTCCTCCGCGTCATTCGTACCTGAGCACAGTTGCATCAGAAGAGGGACTTGCACGGCGCAAGTTGCTTCCAGACGGCGGCTTTGCTAGCCTCGCAAAGCCGGACGGGGGCGGCCGGCGGTCATGACGTGGGGGAGATTCAGCCGCGCAGTTCCACGAGGTCTCTCTCCGTTGCGAACTTGTTGATGCTGAGCGCCAGCAGACCATGCGCCCTCTGCGTCCGCAGCCTGTGCATATCCTGTGGAAAAGTTGTCGATCTCGCCAGCAGGAGCGCTTTCGAACAATGCCCATAACCGCTGCAAACCGATATCGTGACGAGGGTTACGGCGATTGGACTGCATCGGCCGCACCAAGGGGTGATATGCGCAACGCATTGGCACGAAATATCTTACAGCGGAGGCAGAGAATCCTGTTTTTCTTGCTCAAGATGAGGGTATTTTTCTGGAAAACCCCGGGGAAGATCCTTGGAAAAGTGGCCGATAGCCCTGCCGTTAGGCATCATTCTCGCCGGTGGAAAACTGAGGGACAAGC
Source organism: uncultured Nitrospiraceae bacterium (assembly GCA_964557505.1). Taxonomy (GTDB): domain Bacteria; phylum Hydrogenedentota; class Hydrogenedentia; order Hydrogenedentales; family CAZLBS01; genus CAZLBS01. The sequence continues at coordinate 5,051 of CAZLBS010000053.1, forward strand.
AGCGGTGCAACGAGGGGGGCCTGCTGTGGATGAAGTCCTGCAGATTTCGGGAAAACCGCACGCACTTGTCCACGATCATTCACCCGGTAAAGAAAGCCGGGGCACGTCAACGATGGCTTACGGGGAAACCTGTGGACAGAGAGTCCCGGCTATCAAGGGGACTCTCCACAAGCGAAAGCTATGGGGCGTGGCTGGTTACGCGCTTTTCCCCGGTATCCACCAGGACTATTGTTACGAATACTGGATTGATCCAGATTCTATACCGATACAAAATGTCCCCATCAGGGCAACAAGGGGATAGCTGGCCAGTACAGCCCAGGGCCTGGAGAACGCACGCATGAAGATAGTGACGCCCCGTCCGGATTTGCTTGACGCAGTCAACAAGGTGAAGTCGCTGGTGAGTCCCAAGTCGGCCTTGCCGATTTTGTCGCACATCTTGATGGAGGCGAAAGACAGCACGCTGAAACTGAGCGCCACCGATTTGAAGGTCAGCATCGAATGCTCGGTTGAATGCAGCGTCGAGGCCGAAGGCGCGCTGACGCTCTCGGCACAGCGTATCGCCTCCATGCTCAGCGCGTTGCCCGATCAAGACATTGCCATCGAAATGGGCGACAACAATGTGGTCGAGCTGAATTGCGGGCGCATCAATACGCGGCTGTACAGCATGGCCCCAGAAGAATTTCCCCCCATCTCCGAGTTTGCGGGCATCGAACCGCTCATCCTCGAGCAGGACAAGCTGAAGGAACTGTTCGCCAAAACGTCTTTCGCCATCTGCACCGATCAAGCCCGCTACAATCTCACGGGGCTGCTGCTCGAGATCGCGAACGGAAGCCTGACGGCCGTGGCTACAGATGGCCGGCGGATGAGCCTGTCGCGCGAAACCAATGGCATTCCCGACGGCATCGACCTCAAGGTGATCGTGCCGCACAAGATGATTACCGAGCTTGAACGCCTGATGACGGGCGGCGAAGAAGTGCGGATGTATCTCGATGAAGCCAAGGCAGCCTTCCAATTCGGCAATATCCGCCTCGTCTCGGCCCTTATCGAGGGTAGCTTCCCGAATTACGAAATGGTGATTCCGAAGAAGCATGACAAGGAAGCGCTGTGCAGCACGGGGCAGTTTCTCGAAGCCATCCGCCGGACACGCACTATGACCAATGACAAGTTCAACTCGGTGCGCATGAGCATTGCACCCGGAATGATGGGCCTCAAGGTCGTGACCCCAGAGGTTGGCGAATACGAGGAAGAGATGCCGGTTGACTACGAGGGAGAAAGCGTCGAGATTGCCTTCAATCCGGATTTCCTGCTCGATGTTGTGAGGCGCATTACCTCTGAGAAGTTGGCCCTGCAGTTCAAGGACGCCATGAGCCCGGGCCTCTTGAAGCCCTATACCGAGGCGCCCGAGGACGACTACCTGAACGTGATCATGCCGATTCGCATTTGATGCGGCTGTTTCACCGGCAAGGCCTCCTGTGGATAACTGGTGGATAACATCTTCCATGGGGTCTCATGCCATGCGGAGAAGACGTGAGCCGCTGGGGGAGAACGGTGCTGCAGCATGCGCAGGCCATAGGGAAGCGGCGCCTGCCAGGGCTGAGGCAGGGAGCGCCCTTTTGTTGGATTCACGTGCGCGGGCCCTGTGAATAACTTAGGTCCAGCTGAAGGAAGAGCATTGATATGGCGCGCAAGAAAACCGTTCTCGTCGTCGTGGCGCATGCCGACGACATGGAGTTCACCTCGGCTGGCACGGTCGCCCGCATGACCCAAGAGCTTGGGTATGACGTCTACCAATACATCCTTACCGACAACAGCCGCGGCTCATACCGGCTCCCACCCGAAGAGTTGGCGGTTGTTTCTGAGCAAGAGGCGGTTGCCGCCGGCGAAATCCTGGGACTGAAAGAAGTCCGCTTCGAACGGTATGTCGATGGGGACTTGAACCAAGAGAATCCCCGCGTCCTGCAAGACAAGATCATGGCGATGATTCGCGAGGTCAAAGCCGATATCGTGATGAGCTGGGATCCCTTCGCGCCCTATGAAGATCATCCCGACCACCGTATGGTGAGCATGGCGACGCTGGACGCCGCGAGTTTCTCGGGAAACCCAAAGTTCTTTCCCGGACATATCGAAGACCCGTACCCTGTGACGGAGGCATACTGGTTCGCAAAGCATCCCACCAACGCGGACTGCATTGTCGACATTACATCGACCATTGATAAAAAAATCGAAGCGCTGTTGACGCATGATTGCCAGATGGTGTTGACGATGGACATGCTCAGCCAGGAAGCCAAAGCGCTTGGCTTGGATTTGGAAGCCTTGGCGGGGGCGTCGCCTGATGCGTACAAACAACTCATTGGTGATGGCGTGCGTCAACACTGTGCGAAGATAGGTGCATTGAAGGGCTACGCGTTTGGTGAACAATTGCGGCACGAGTGGATGGGCATGCTGGCATCGCTCATTGGAGCGGAAGCGCTCGAACAGGATTTTCCTTAAGCCGCGAGACACGAAGGCTGTGGACTGATGACGCCCTTTGCTGAGGCTGTGTACCGGCTGGTGCGGGATATCCCGCCAGGGAAGGTCATGACGTACGGGCAAGTAGCCACGGTAGTGGGGCATCCGCGGGGGGCGCGGGCAGCCGGTCAAGCCATGCTTGTCTGCGGTAACGTCGAGCCGGCAGTCCCCTGGCAGCGTGTCATCAACGCCCGCGGGCAGATAAGCCATGGCGGCGATCCGCACCGTCCTGAACTTCAGCGCCGCCTCTTGGAAGCAGAGGGCCTTGTGTTTGACGCGTCCGATTGCGTTTGCCTGGAAACGTATCGCTGGGAACCTGTCGAGCCCGAGCAGTACCACTTCGACTCACACCATGAACTGCCCTTTTAGGATGTGATGCATGGCAAGTGAACCCGCTGCCCCGGTATGGCTTACGGCGTTGGCCGCGGCGCTGGTATTCGGCGGGCTCGGAGCGGGGGCCTATTGGATTCATGACCGCCGCCGCCGCGGCTATGAACGCATCGCGGATGAGTACGGGTTCGAGTACGATCCGCACGGCAGCGCGGCCATTCCTTCTCACGCTCCTGTGCCGACGTCGCGCCTCTTCCAATTGGAGCCGCAAACGCGGCATGTATTCGAGGGCAGCATAGAACGCTGCGATATCAGCATTGCCCAACTCACAATGACGCGGGAGGCAGCAAGCGACGGGCCGAATGTCTGGCGGATGCACGTCTATCCTTGGCTGACTGCATATATGGTGCTGGGCGAACAAGACTTTCCCGCGCTTGCGTTATCGCCCCGGAAATGGTGGCAGCAGCCCGATGACAACCTGACAGCTCTTGGCCTCTCCGAGTTGGCAGCGGCATACCGTCTAGCGGCTACGGAAGACGACGCGAATATCCAGCAAGTTTGCGGGCGAATTCAGGCGCATATGTTGGCTTGCCGCGGCGCGGTACTGAGTTTGTTTGCAAACGAAATCTGGTATGCGCGGCCTTCCAGGTGGTGGGAGGTGGGAACGCCTGGGCCTGGACGGACACGGCGCTTTATTGAAGAAGCAGCGGCATTGCACGAACGGCTGCTCGCGGTAGATTGACGTCACGCGGGCTTGAGCGCGATGACGGCCATGTTGCGCTTTGAATGGCCTCCCCGGCGGTATGAATGAAACCGAGTACCAGAGATGGTGCACATGCACGCGACGTGTATGTTTGAAGACGGAATGCCCGCGTGGATGAGTTGCATGCGGTTCGCTTCCCACAAATCAAGCATGCGCCCATTTGCGGGCAGTCCCGAGGTTTGCCACTGCGCCGCGATGTCTTCGGACACTTCGTAGCGGC
>CAZLBS010000053.1:8881-11879 GCA_964557505.1 uncultured Nitrospiraceae bacterium
GCCGGGTCCGGCGCTGGGACCGATAACTGCATGCACGGCCTGCGGCTTGATCTCATAGGCAGTCGTTAGCCGTTGCACCGCAATGCGGGCGATGCCCGAGTAGGTACCTTTCCGTCCTGCATGGACTGCTCCCGCTGCCCCCGCTTCTGGCGCAAGCATGAGAATGGGCACGCAGTCGGCAGCAAAGACGCCAAGGACAGCCCCGGGGACGTTGGTGATCAGACCGTCGGTGTCAGGGATGGCGGCGCCGGCACTCCGTGCGCCTTTGCCAATCATGTCTCGGCTGACCGTGGCTATCGCGGTACCGTGAACTTGCTGTCCGCAGGTGAGGGCATCGAGAGGCAAGCCAAGCTGCGCGAGGAATGCTTTGCGCGCTTCAAGATTGACGGCCTGCGTCACCTCGCCATGGACGCTCATGTCGCCATCGGACGCATCCGACATGGCCGCGGCGGTGCCAAGCTGCTCGAGGGTCTCAAAGCGGAGCATGCAGACTGCTCTAGAGGATGTACTGCGACAGGTCGCGTTGCACCATGAGCCGTTCGAGGCGGTGTTCGACATCAGCCGCATCGAGCCTGATGGTGTCGCCCGAACGATCTGGGGCATCGAAGGAGATGTCTTCAAGCAAGTATTCCATCAGCGTGTGCAAGCGCCGCGCGCCAATGTTCTCGCTCTCTTGGTTGACCTTCTCGCAAATCCGTGCAATGGCGTCGACGGCGTCTTCGGTCAGTTCGAGGGTGATGCCCTCGGTGCTGAGCATGGCCTGATATTGGCGGACCAGCGAATTGCGCGGCTCCCGGAGGATGCGCCCAAAGTCTGCTTCGGAAAGGGGCGAAAGCTCAACGCGGATGGGAAAACGGCCTTGCAGCTCGGGGATTAAGTCAGAGACCTTTGCGGTGTGAAAGGCGCCCGCGGCAATGAACAGGATGTGGTCGGTGCGGACCATGCCATGCTTGGTCGTGACCGTGCTGCCTTCCACGATGGGCAGAATGTCGCGCTGCACGCCCTCGCGGGAAACATCCGGGCCTTGGCCGCCGGGGCCTCCGCCCCGCCCGGCTATCTTGTCGATCTCATCGAGAAAGATGATGCCAGCATTTTCGGTGCGCTCGATGGCCTTTCGCTGTACCGTCTCGTCATCGATGAGATTTTGCAGCTCTTCCTGCTGCAGAATCCGCCGCGCTTCGGCTACGGTAACGCGGCGCGATTTCGTGCGCTGCGGCATCATGCGCCCGAGCATGTCATTCATGTTGATGCCCATCTCCTCCAAGCCAGAGTTGGTGAAGAGCTGCATCATTTGCTTGTTGCCAGAGTCCCGCGTTTCAATCTCGATCTCGCGCTCATCGAGGTCGCCTGCGGCGAGTTTCTTCCGGAGCACTTCGCGCGTGTGTGCTTCGGCATCGTGATCGGGACTGACGCCCGGCTCGTCGCCGGAGTCTGGGTCGGCAGGCCGGTAGACGCGTTGCGCGCGCGGCTGTTTCGGCAGCAGCAACTCGAGCAGGCGGCGCTCCGCGGCCTGTGCGGCAGGCTCTTGCAATTGTTGCTCGAATTCTGCCCGCACCATTTGTACCGCGGTCTCAGTGAGTTCACGAATCATGCTTTCGCAATCGCGCCCCACATATCCGACTTCGGTAAATTTGGACGCCTCCACTTTTGCAAAGGGGGCATCGGCCAGCTTCGAAAGCCGCCGCGCGATTTCGGTCTTGCCGACTCCGGTCGGGCCAATCATGATGATGTTTTTCGGGGCGACCTCATCGCGCAAGTTTTCAGGGAGCTGCTGGCGGCGCCACCGGTTGCGAAGGGCAATGGCAACCTTGCGCTTGGCCTCGTCTTGGCCGACGATGTAGGTGTCGAGTTCGGCGACAATGTCCCGCGGCGTGAGGCTTCCCATGCTTCGTGCGTGAGGTGCTTGCAATTCTTGCGGCATAAGCTATTCCTTCGTTAACCCATTTTTTGAATGCGGCGGATGTGACGGGCCCCATTGCTAAAAGGCTCTTCAAGCCAGATGTCCAACAGGGGCAACGCTTCCTCGACGGTCATAATTCGCCGGCCAAAGCAGATGACGTTTGCGTCGTTATGGTCTCGTGAGAGCCGCGCCATGTCCTCGTTTTTGACCACGGCCGCGCGAATGCCCGGGTGGCGGTTGGCTGCGATGCTGATGCCAATGCCGGTGCCGCACACGAGGACGCCCCGGTCCGCTTCGCCGCATTCAATGGCGGTGGTCACTTTGGCTGCGAAATCGGGATAGTCGACGCTCGCGTCGCTTTGCGTCCCACAATCCAATACCTCGTGGCCGAGTTCCTTCAAATGGGCGATGATGGCTGGTTTGAACAAGGGCTCCGGCGGTTCAAAGCCGGCATGATCACTCCCCACGGCCACAATCATGGCACGATTCCTCCTTGGTATGTGGGCTCCCCGGTGATACGTATTCAGGATACGCCACGTCGCAGACTCGGGCAACGCCGCATGCCTGCACAGGACGTATGGACGTGGCGGGCGCTACACGGCCCCGGGCCCAGCGGGCCGCGGGCGCTCTGGGCGAAGGCCTTCTTCCAGCAACATCACGGCGCCTAAGTCGAGCGTTTCGCCGGGTGGGAACGGGGTTTCCGGCAAGTCGACGCGTCCGGCCGGCGAGGTCAGATTCATGGAAAAGGCGCCCGCCGGGACAATGCCGAACGTGGCTTCCCCCGCGTCATTTGTGACGGCGCGCGCGGGCCACCAATTGCCATGGATACTGTGAATCAGCATGAGGCGCACTTCAGTGCCGGCAAGGGGTTCGCCATCTGGCCCGTAGACCGTGGCCCGCAGGTCCGTCCCCTCCACCATGGCAATGGTCAACTCTTGCGTCTGACCGCCCTCTGTCGGCAGTACTTCGTAAAAGTTGTTTGGAAACCACTCGAGTTGCGGATCCCACGCACGTACGTACACGTGCTGACCGGGCTCGAAGGCAACGGCGCCGGCGCCATTGGGGCCGGTGAGCGCTCCCACGGCTAGCGGTTCGGTG
>CAZLBS010000054.1:0-11725 GCA_964557505.1 uncultured Nitrospiraceae bacterium
CTCGCTGCCGAGCGGCAGCATTGGGGTCATGATCTGACAGAAACCAAAGCTGAGCAGAAAGTCCTTCTAGGCGAACGACTTGGGCCACTCCTCGAAGATGCCATTGACGCTCTTGAAATCGATCCGCCAGCGCCTGGGACCGCGCTACGGCGAGTGAAGGCTGCGCTCGCAGTGATTGAAGGGGCAAAGGAATGAGTGAAACGATTATTGGAATCGACTTCGGTACGACAAATAGCCTTGCCGCCGTATCCGTCGGCGGTAGAGCGCTTGCGCTGGTTGATCAGGTCACCTTACGTCCACACCCGTCCGTGATTTGGTTCCGCGGCTCGGACATCGTCGTCGGCCGCGAGGCGCGTCAGAACATGGACATCACTGAAAGCGGGGCCCCTCCAGGGTTTGTCCGTTCTCCCAAGATGTCCCTCAGGCGTGAAGGCCCCATTTTCGTCGACGGCCGCCCTGTCGAACCCACCGATGCAGTCGCCGAAGTTCTCAAGCATCTGAAAGCAGATGCATCCATTGCGCGCGGAAGCGCGCTCGGCCATGATCTTGCGAGAGCGGTCTTCACCATACCGGTTGATTTCGGAGGGCCTGAGCGTAGAGCCCTCCGGGAGGCGGCGCGAAAGGCTGGCATCGGCGTCGTGCGCGTGCCGGCGTACTCGCCACAAGCCGTCGCGGAGCACACCGTCGGCCTGATGCTGATGCTTAACCGCAATCTGCATCACGCGTACAACCGCAACCGCGCTGGGCAATTCGTCTTGGACGGGCTGACCGGCTTCGACATGTACCGCAAGACCGTTGGCGTCGTCGGTACCGGTGCGATCGGGAGAGCCCTGATCGACATCATGCTAGGCTTTGGCTGCCGCGTGCTCGCCTACGACAAGTTCCCCAATGAGGAGCTTAAAAAACGAGCCGGCGTCGACTACGCCGGCATGCCCGAGTTGCTCGGCGAATCGCACATCATCAGCTTGCATGTGCCGCTCTTTGAAGAGACCCATCACCTGCTCGACGCCGCGGCCTTCGAGCAAATGCGCGACGGCGTGATGATCATCAACACAAGCCGCGGCGGCCTCATTGACACGCCCGAGCTTGTCAATGCGCTCAAGTCCGGCAAGGTGGGCAGCGCCGGACTCGACGTGTACGAAGAAGAGCAAGGCGTCTTCTGGACCGACAAGTCCCTTGTACCCTTGACCGACGACGTGCTCTCCCGCCTGCTTAGCTTCCCGAACGTCGTCGTGACCTCGCACCAGGCTTTCCTTACGCACGAAGCCCTTCAGAATATTGCCGACACCACGCTCGACAACATTACCGCCTACGAACACGGCAAGCGCGGTCAAGACCTCCCGAACAACGTGCTCGGCCTATAGGCCGGAGCTGCCAGCAAAACACGGCCACATGGAAACCTGCGCATTCATGTTGTAAAATACAAAGCCGCGTGCCGGTGTAGCTCAGTTGGTTAGAGCAGTGGAATCATAATCCACGTGTCGGGGGTTCGAGTCCCTCCACCGGTACCACTTTGTTCATTTCGCGCAAGCGCGTTACCCGTTCTCGACGTTCAAGTTCGGAGCAGCGGCACCTTATCATCGCCTCTTGCGAGCCCTAAAGATTCCGTGTTTGACTGGGCCCCTGACGAAGATTCTGACACACAGCTTTTCTGAGAAGCAGTCTGGGCGAGGCGCTAGGTCATCGAGTCCACACCTCGCGGGGATATCGAGAAGATCCGGCTGCACGCAGGCGCCGGCGGCTCGCTGGTCCACGTTGCCCGGACAGGTGTGAGGAGGCTGAATAGGTGGCACTCGAGAGCGCCGCCGGGACGGCTTCTGCTGTACAACCCTGCGGGCGCCTCCTATGCTGGCAACTCTGCAGCACTTTGCCGAGGACCACCTTCTAACCTGCAGATTGACTGGTTTGAAAGCCGTCTGCTAGCGTTTTCTTCAGGGCTGCGAAGCGTCATCACAGCCAGGGCCCCGACCTGCGCGGGAATCCTTTAAAATTTTCTCACCCGTCTTCACCGCATTGTTTGTTCTGGCAGAGAGGTGCTTGTGGCGTGCGCCGTTACGGTTCTGGAAACCTTAGTTGATGCGGCTTTCAACCATCGCGCCTTTCCTTCCGCCTAAGCCTGCACGAGGGGCCCCTGGTCTCCTTGCAGCCGCACGGCGCTCTCCGGCCGTTGCCTTGCTTGAAGCCTTCTCTCTCATTTGTGCGGTGTCGGCTCCTATCATTTGGGTGAATGGCTGGCTGCAGTGGTGGCTCGCCATTCCGTTGACCATCTTGCTGCTTTTCGGTTTCGGTGAGGCGTGGCGGTTTGGCGTCACGGTTCCTCCTGAAGCGGATTCGGACGCTCAGCAGAACGATAGCGCTCCAACGCCGCGCGGATGGCTAGCGCTTCAGGCAAGCGGAATCGTGCTGCTGGTAGCCGGTCTCGTTGCATGCACCGGCATGGGCGCCGTGGGCTTCCCTTTTTTCGACGCCACGCTCGTAGCAGGTGTAATGAAGGATTGCCTGACAATTGCATGGCCGGTGGGATATGAGTATGTGGGCGCAGACGGCAGCGTGCGTCAATTTGCGCCAGCCTACTATCTCGGCTTTCACATGGTCCCAAGCCTCGTGGGCATGGTGTTGCCCTGGCCGCTATTTTACCGAGCCCACTATTTTTGGATTGTAGTTTGCGTGCTGCTGACGGTGATCTGGTATCTCCGCACGGTACGCCAAAGGTCGTTGTTCTTGGCGGCGGTGTTTCTATGTTTTGGGGGGCTGGACATCTTGGGACATGTGTTCACGGCGCGCTACGGGGCCGTGCCGGACACGAGTGTTTGGGACTATGTCACAGGCGTCTATCCCTGGAGCATCGGGCGTGGCTGGCTGGATCATTGGCATGCCAGCTTTGCCATTACGGAAGGCGCCGCGTTTATGAATGGCGTTTTTCACAAATGGTATGCCCCGCTCTCCACATTGGTAGATGGCATCAACCACGCGGTTCCTGTTTGGATCCCGCTCATGATGATCCTTTACGACACCTTTGTCCGGCGGCGGTGCGACCGTCTTTTCTTCCTTGCGGCTCTTGTCCCCATTTCTTCGTTGTTGTGCGCTATTGGCCTCCTCCCGCTGCTGGGTGTTGCGCTGATTCACAATCGCGGACGGGGAGCCTTAAGCGTGGCGAATCTGGTACCAGGGCCGCCGTTGGTCCTCGTTCTGTTTTTGTACTTTATGAGCGGAGGGGCAGGTTTCGACGCGGGATGGCTCTGGGAGTTTCAGGATGTGAGCCAATCTTGGCCGTATCTATTGCTGTTTTACGTAGCAGAGTTCGGATTGCTTGCGCTCGTCATGCCCCGCGCCGCGAACGCCGCCCACTTGAACACGCGGCTTTGGATGACAGCGGCGCTGCTCATTTTCTTGCTCGTACCCTTGTACCGCTTTGGTCTCTTCAATGATCAATACCGTCTGATGATTCCGTGGCAATTCGCCTTCCTCGTGCTGATTGGGCACGCATGGGCGCGTCCAGCGGCAGGGTTGGTGCACACCACGCGGTGGGGCATCATGACCTGTCTTCTGCTCGTAGGCATGTGGGGCAGCGCCGGAGTTGTGGCACGTTCGCTCGAGTATGGCTTGTGGCATCCAACGCCCCCAAAACAGCAGATTCGCGGCGGGGTCGAGCGCTTGCCGACCGATTACCTAGAACAAATTCCGACGGGGGTGCATGGATTGTTTTGGGAGCATCTGGCCAAGGAGCCCAGCCGCTATACCCCTCCGCCGATACCGGTCGCCACGTCGTGGAACTTCGCGGGCAGTTCGCCGTCCGGCGATGAGTGGCAACTCGAGGCCGGCATGGCAAAACGGACGGAAGCAGGCATTCAGGTAGATGCTTCACAAAGCGGGTACATCATGCGGCTGGACAACGTGGACCTGCACGCCCGCGACATCGGCACGATCTTCGCGGAGATTCAAGGCTTGAGCGATACCGCGGAAGACGCTGAATTCGCGCTTGTTCTCCAATGGGCCAGTCCGGAAGAGGCAGCTGCGGCATCGCGGGATCCCTTGCACGTGCGATGGCATTCCCATATTGTTTACCCGCTCTACCGGTCGGTCTATGGCAATGCCTATTGGGAAGGGCGCATCGCGTCCTTGGCGTTGTACCTCGATTTGCGAAAGCCATCCAGCATGGATGGCGCAGCACTGCTGCTGACACGCCTGACGTGTTTGGAGCGCTAGGGCGCTGCCTTCAACGGGAGATGTTGCCGCATGGCTGGCACATTGCGCATTGTATTGGGTTCGGGTGGCACCGCCCGCGAAACATTCTGGGTCGTGCACGAAAGCCTTCCAGGCGCCCGGGTGATATTCGCTGAACGCGAGGCTGCCACCGGCGAGGTGGAAGCAGCCGGCACGTCCATTCGCGTTATCCGCGACTACTCCGAATTGACTGACGAGGAGAGAGCGCAGGCGCGGTTTAGCGCGGCGATCAATGAGCCGCGTGCCAAATACCGGGCGGTGCAGCATGCGCTCGAAGCTGGTCTCAAGCCCGCCGAACCGCTCATCAGCCCGCATGCCATCGTTCGGGCCGATGCCGTGTTGGGCCTTGGGACCGTCATACATGCGCGCGGCTATGTCAGTACCAATGTGCGTATCGGCGATTTTGTCTCAATGCTCCCCATGGGAGGCGTGGCCCACGATGTGACCGTTGGGGATTATGCGACGTGTGAAGCCCTTGGCACGACGGCGGGCTATGCAACGCTGCAGTGCGGCGTGCATGTGAAGGCAGGCGCGGCGGTGCGGCAGTTTCTGACGGTAGCGCCCTGGGTGACCATCGAGCATCAGGCCTGCGTCGTAAGCGATATCACGGACGAGGGGATCACGGTGGCTGGGGTACCGGCCAAACCCGTAACGCCGAACGCTCACCCAGCGTAGGCGGCGTTCTTGCTATGCCACGCGCCGCGCGGGGATGCCGACCTGAACGCTGCCGGGCTCATCGATGTCGTGGAATACGCCGGCACTTAGTCCGATGCGCACGCCTGGTGCAATGCGCACCCCCGGGACGACGACGGCCCGCCCGCCGACATGAACCTCATCGCCAATGCATGCGCCTTCACCGGTCGTGGAATTTGGGGAACACGTCACGTATGCGCCCATCGTGACATCGCATGCCACGGCAGCCTTGTGAATCACTGCATAGCTGCCGATGGTCGTGCCGGTTCCCACAAAACTCTGTGGATGGACGACGGAGCCATCGCCAATCGCTGCGCCGGGCCGGATGCACACATCATGGCTTGCAAGGAAAGGAGCCGGGCGCAGTCCTTGAGCGAGGGCCTTCTCGACCACAATTCGCTTTGCGGCCGGGTCGCCCATGCCGACGCTGAACAGGCGAAAATCATCGGGAGCCGAACGGTAAGGCTCGAAGTTCCAATCGCGTACGACTGGAAAACGCTCCTCTCCAATGACCACCTCATCGATGGCGTCCACGTCGTTGACAAACACTATGCGGGTCTGTGCTTTGTACTCACGCACGATTTGAGAGGCTTCCCGGGCGCCGCCGCAGGTGCCGAGAATCACGAGCGACGGGGGAGGATGGCCACCCTGCTTCATGGCTGTTCGCCCTGTGCGTAGGTGTCACGCGGTGCATAGGGCCGCTGCAAGTGCTGCCGTTCCACATAGGCGGGCTGGCTCATCGTCAACAGAAACGTGCGCAACAACAACGAAAGCGTCGCCATTGCCGTGCCCGACAGGATAAAGAACGAGAATGTCGCAAGCAACATCAACGTGTAATTCGAGATGGCTGGGGGCGCGTCGATGATGGCAAAGGAGAGCAGGCCGGCGGCGGCCGTGATGGCGCCTAACGCCAAGCATGCCAGGCCGGCCAAGTGTGTTGGCCGCTGGAGCAACACGATCAACATATCGACGAAGTAGTACCACAGGTAGATGAGCTTCCAACCGGAGCGCCCGTGTTTTCGCGCGCGGTGCTTGACGGGGACATTGGCGAGGCGCCCCCCTGCAAGCAAGGCCGCCAGAGGATGGAAGGGACGCATGGGAGAGTATTCAAAGGCATCCAGTATGCGCTTGTCGAGCACTTTCAACGAGCACCCATAATCTCTCAGGGGCAGGCCCGAAATGAAGCGGACGGAGACGCTTGTCCAGTAGGATGCCACGCGGCGGTACAGCGGGTCGTGGCGCTCGGTGCGGTAGCCGCTGACGATGTCATAGCCTTTTTCGATTTCAAGCGCCAGCCGTTGCAAGTCTCTGGGATCGTACTGCAAGTCGCTATCGATAATGCCGAGATAGCGGCCAGAGGCAGCCACGATCCCTGGCGTCATGGCAAAGGTCTGACCGGCATTGCGCACCAGCTGAATGGCATGTGTAATGGAAGGGACCTGCTCGAACAACTCGGCGACCTTTTCGAAGGTATTGTCCGTGCTGGCGTCGTCGACCAAAATGATTTCGTATGTCCAGCCGAGTTCCTGCATGGCCCGGTCGAGTTCGCGCACCATTTCGTCCAGGGCGCTGGCGCTGTGATAGCACGTGACCAGCACGGACAGCCGGGGCGTTGGAGGGTCAGCATATGATGAATCGCTCATCGCCAGTCGCTTTCAGGAAAGATTCACAAAGCCGTGTCCGGATGGTTTTCCGCACGCCTTGAATAGGATCTCGAACTGCTGAACGCCTCCACACGCGGGCTGGCACAAGTGAACCCCTTGCGGCATGCGGCGGGTCCCCTGCGTAACGCATGCGTGTCGGCGCAGCATAGACTAGCATGGTGCACGCATGATCGACTCAATGACGTGGTCTTGCAAGCTGAAGCTCAAATCGTCATACAGCGGCAGCCTTACCAGAGCCTCAGCGACATGTTCCGTCACAGGCAAGACGCAGTCGCTCAGGCCGGCCTGCTGAGCGAAGGGACTCAGATGCAACGCGGGATAGTGGAAACAAAGTTGGACGCCTTCTCCGCGGCAGTGCTGCATCAACGTATCGCGGGAAGCCTTATCCGGCATGAGGAGCCAGAAGTTGTGATAAGACGAGGTCCCCTCGGCGGGGGCTGGCGGAAGCGCAACGCCCTGCCGGGCCGCCCATGCACCTAGAGCGGAATGGTAGCGGCCCCATCGTTCGGCGCGGCGCGCCTGAATGGCGCCGGCTTCCTCGAGTTGGGCGTATAGCATCGCGGCGGGCACGTCGGCGAGTTGGTAACTGCCGCTAGGCCGTATCCACATGTAGGCCGGCACATCGCCCCGCTCGAAAGCGAGGCGGTTGGTGCCTTTGTGGTAAAGGCAGGAAGCCGCCTCCAAGTCAGCGTGATTGTTGACGAGCAGTGCACCGCCTTCACCGCAGGTGAGGTTCTTCGTCGAATGGAAACTAAAGACGCCGAAGCGGCCGCGGGTCCCCAAATACCGGTCACGGTCTTTGCCGAAGAGACCGTGCGCGGCATCTTCCAAGATGCTCAAGCCGTGCCGCTCCGCGATGGCCTGCAGGTCATCCAGGGGGCATGCCGCGGGGCCATAATGAACGGGCAAAATCGCGCGCGTGCGGCTGGTAATGGCGGATTCGACTTGGTCAAGGTCAAGCGTCAGCGTGTCGGCGGAGATGTCGGCAAACACCGGACGGCCGCCATGCAGCATAACGGCGCTGGGGGCGGCAATGTAGTTGAACGAAGGCATGATGACTTCGTCGCCCGCGCCAAGATTGAGCATGAGCACAGCGCACTCCAACGCGCTGGTCCCTGTTGCGGTCATGAATACGCCGGGGCTTCCTAGGCGCTCTTGCAGCAGGCTGGCACAGCGGCGGGTGTAGGGACCATCGCCACACAAGTGCCGGTCTTGCAGTGCCTGCTCCACGTGATGCCGGCCTCCCTGCACGTGGGTCGGGACGTTGAACGGCACCCGATAGTCTCGCTTGCTTTCGGGCGCGCCTATGATGGGGTGCGCGGCAGATGCAGGGGCTTTCAACCTATGGCCTCCGGAATGCTCAACTGTGTAACGCTCGGCGTCTCGGGGCCGTGCGGGCGCCTACATGGAATCCAGGCGTTGGCGCAATTCGCGCTTCAGCACCTTGCCGGTCGGTCCAAGCGGGAGGCTGTCCGTGTAGCAATAGCCGACAGGCACGGCCGCTGCCGGCAAGGTTGCCGCAAGGCGTTCGCGCAGGATAGCGCTGCTGGGATGTTCACCATCCGCCGCCACCAAAAAGGCAACCGGCACTTCCCCGTATCGTTCGTCCGGTTTGCCCACGACGGCGGCCTGCGCAATCTCCGGCATCATCAAGAGGCAGGATTCTACCTCACGGGGAAGGACATTTTCTCCGCCGCGAATGATGAGGTCTTTAAGGCGGTCCACGATGTAAAGGCGGCCGTCCTCATCCATGTAGCCCACATCTCCCGTGTGCAGCCGCTGCCCGGGCAAGGGCTCGCTGCCAACGTATCCAAGCATGATGTGCTTGCCGCTGATCACCACCTCCCCGTATGTTCCTGGGGGAACGGCCTGCCCGTCTGGGTCGAGGATTTCTATTGTGGCGCAGTCGATGGGTTTCCCCGTCGAATCGGGATGCTGGTAGGCGTCGCTGCCGGCGAAGGCGCTAATGGCGGACGTTTCGCTCAGTCCATATCCCTGCCGCAACACGATGCCGAACTCTTGCCAGTACATTGTGGTAATGCTTGCAGGGACAGGGGCGGCGCCGATGGAAAACCAGCCCTGGCGTAGCGTTTCGAGCGCCCGTTCGTCCTGAAGCGCCCGGATGTGCGGGACAAGCGCCAGCCAAACGGTGGGAACAGCCGCGAAATGCGTGCACCCTCGCGCGGTAAGCGCATGCAGAATCCGTTCGGGGTTGAAGGGCTGGTGTACCGTGACAGGGGCGCCGTGGATAAGCCCTCCCGTTAGATGCGCAAACTGTCCGAACGAGCTGGACAAAGGGAACCCAATCAATGGCTTCGAGGCGGGGCCCAGGGATGTGGCTCTCGCGACGGAACCGGCCAGCGCAAGTACGTTGCCGTGGGAAATGCGGACGCCTTTGCCGGGCCCGGTGGTGCCAGACGTGCTAACGATAGAAGCTTCTTCGCCGAGTGTTGTTGGCTGCGTTTCTTGTGACCATCCTGCTGCCTCCTGCACAGCCGCAGCGAGCGGGCGCACGCGATCCGATTCCGGCGCCGGTTGCCCATTGCCCGTCCAAACGAAGCCGTGGGTATGTTCGAGTATCGCCGCGATATGTTCAGACGCATCCCCGCCCTTGTGGGGCCTGCATGCAATGACGCCACGAACGTTGGCCTGGGCCAAAGCGCCGGCCATGTAGGCGGGGGGCAAACGGTAATTCAGCGCAACGGCGGCGCCGCCTGCCTGAAGGATGCCGAAATACGGCGCGACGAAATCGATTTTATTGTCGCAGCACAATCCTACGCGGCAGCCGGGGACAATCCCCGCGGCGCGCAGCGCAGCGGCTATGGCGCGGATTGCCCGCGCCATAGCTGTGCCTGTCATGGTTTCGTCTGAATCGGCCGAGTCAACCGCCGGGCGGTCACCCATTGCGTCCAGGCGTTCGAGCACGCCAAAGGCCACATTGTTCTCTGGCTTCCGCCCGCTTTGTGGCGGCGTCTCAGTGTTGGAAGGAAGCTGCGGCATGCCAGTTCTTGCCCTCCTAAAACAGCGCGACCATTGAGCTTAACGTGCGACTTGCAGGAAAGGGCCCTGGATAGGTGGTGAACTCGGCATGACCGTCCAAGTACAGCCCGTTCGCCCCGCCTGGCAAGTGATTGAACTCGAGCGTCGTCGCGCTGATCAAGTCGAACATGATGACCAATTCGCTCTGAGCCTGCGCCGATGCCGCGGGATTGTTGATGTCGGTGATCAGGAAGCGCTCGATGCCTTCACGCAGCCGGTACACGGTCCGGTCTTCTCCCGCGCCGTTGGTAAATTCGAGATCACGGTCATACACGTTTTCGCCCACCGCCACGAGCCGCACGGTCTCGACCATCAATTGGATGAAGGGCTGGCTAAGCCACTGAAAGACTTCCGGGGGCGTGGTCACCAAGTTCGGATCGTTGGGGTCTGCGCCAACTGCTACATGGTCTTCGCCCGGACGGCCCGTCCACGTCCATCCGTGGTAGCCGTAGCTCTCCGCGGTAATCGCGCAGGGATCGACTTGCTGGCGGCCCGACGTGACCAATTCAATTTGGTTATACCACAGCCCGTTTTCATCCAGCATGCCATCGGCCGTCGGGTCGCTCGGGCACAACAAAATGTTGGCATCGGTCAGATACTCTGGATAAACCGATGGCACGTTCATAAAGAACTCCGCATCACCCGTGCCCCCGGCCGAAGACGTTGGCTCCCACGGATTGGGATATGCGCAGGTGTCGTAGTTCACAAACTCCGTATTGCCGCTTGGCGTCCGCGTGGCCTGATAAGACGAGCGCTCCGCAAAGGAGGGGAGGAGCCCGCCGTTCGATTCACTGCTGTACATTTTAAACACCAACCCGATCTGCTTGAGGTTGTTCTGGCAGCTTGCACGCCGGGCGGCCTCTCGGGCCCGCGCCAGCGCCGGCAACAAGATCGCCGCCAATATGCCGATGATGGCAATGACCACCAGCAGTTCAATGAGCGTGAACCCACGCCCGCCCTTCGCTCCACGCATGGTATGATCCCTTCCCAGATACGATGGCGTTGCACGCCCGTCTTGATTGCAGCCCTTAGGACAACGTTGTCCTGGGCGAAGGGTAGCAAGGCTTGCGCTGGGTGTCAACCCCCGAAAGCGTGCCGGGGCGGCGGACCGCCAATCGCTGCGATGCCGCGGGAGCGAATGCAAGAGGTACAATAGGAGCATGCGCGGCAGTCCAACACTTCGAGATATTGCAGAAGAGGTTGGCGTGACGCCCTCGACCGTGAGCGCTGTATTGAACAATGCTCCGAAGGCGGCACGCTACACCGAGGCCACCAAGGCCCGCATCCGCGAGACGGCGCAACGCCTTGGCTACCGGGCCAATCCGCTGGCGCAAGCCCTGCGCGGACAGCCTCCGCACCTGCTCGGCTTCATATCTTTTAATGTCGAAAGCGTCTACTACGGGCATATTCTCAATGCCATTGAAACTGCGGCCGACGAGCGGGGCTACCAAGTGGTGACGGCCAACATGCGTCGAGAACGCAGCCGTCTGGCGGCATGCGTTCAGCTCATGGTGCGCTGGCGGGTTCAGGGCATCTTGCTGGCCACCATCGGGCACAGCATGGGCGACGCCTTGCGGAGCGCATTGGACTCCCTGGCGACGCCTGTGGTGAACATGGGGTTCCCGGAAACGGGGGTCGAATTGCCCTGCGTCAATCTCGACAACAACGCCGCGGGAGCGGTAATTGCGCAGCGTCTGGAAGCTTTGGGTCATCGTCATGTAGCGGTGATTACAGGGGATAAGGACATCGCCTACTTCGAAGAGCGCGTCAACGGATTCAAAGCCGTTTGGCGGGAGAAGGGCTTAGGGCGTGTTCCTGTGGTCCGGTGCGCGCCCCCGTACAATTTTGCCTCGGGATATGAGGCCGCTCTCGAGGTGCTGCGGAAGCGCCGCCGTCCCTCCGCTCTCGTCGGCGCCAACGACGCGCTGGCCATTGGCGCGCTCAAAGCCTGTGCGGATGCCGGCTTCTCAGTGCCGGGAGACGTTTCGGTTGCGGGCGTCGACGACATTCCGCTTGCCCGCGGCGCCGACAAGGGGGCGCGTCTTGCCAATTATCTTTCCCCCAGCCTGACTACCGTGCGCGTGCCCGTAGCCGAGATAGCGACG
>CAZLBS010000055.1:0-7349 GCA_964557505.1 uncultured Nitrospiraceae bacterium
CATCGTCCATGTTCACCACTGCCACGGAAGCCAGGCGGGTGTCGGTCGTGTACAGAAATATCACCGCCGATACCGTTGCCATCGCATTCACAAAGTAGAACATGAGAATCTCAAAAATGGCGGGCAGCGAGAGCGGCACAGTGACCCGGAACAACGTCGCATAAAATGGCGCCGCCATCGATTCCGAAACGGCCTCGAATTCGCGGTCCAATTGCCGCAAGGCCGTGGCCGCCGTCAGATAGCTTACCGTGTAAAAGTGCACGATGTTCGCTATGACGATAATCCATATGGTGCCGTAGAGCGTCTCGAAGGGATTCGGCAGGCTGATGCCCGTCAGCGGCAACACAAACGCGGGCTTGTTGAAGAAGAAGATGTAGGCGATGCCGATGACGAGTCCCGGAAGGGCGAGGGGCACGACCGACAACAAGTATGCCGACTGCCGCAAGAGGGGCATGCCCTTGCTCTTCTCGACCAGGTACGCGCTGCCAAATGTAAGGGCAGTACCGAACAGTGCTGTCAGCGACGCCGCCACGATGCTGTTCCAGAAGGCACTGTATCCCCCGCCGCCCACGCCTTCGAAGCGATAGTGCTCGAGCGTCAGGTTCAAGTCATAGGGCCAGATCGCGACAAGGCTCGCGTAGCCCGCGGTGAGAATCATGGCGAGGATGAACAGGCTTACGAGGCCGCAGTGCACAAGGGCAAAACCGTCCACGGCAAGATTGGGCTTTGGCCTCAGCGGGACGCTGCGCGCCGTGACCAGCGCCGATTGCCGCCGTTCGACCACCCGCTGAAGCGTAAAGGCGCACAGCGCGGGGACCAGCAGGACAATGCTCACCGTCGCGCCCATGCCGAAATCCTGCTGGCCTACGACCTGCTTGTAGATTTCAACGGCCAGCACGCTGTAATTGCCTCCCACGATTTTGGGCGCGCCGAAATCCGTGAAGGCCAGCGTGAAGCAGACAAACACCGCGCTCAGCAGGCCGTACCGCACGCCGGGGAGGGTTACCGTCCAGAAGATGCGCCACGCACTCGCGCCCAAACTCTCTGCTGCTTCATAGAGCCGGGCGTCGGTATTCGACAGCGCCACGCTTAGAATCAGCATCGCCGGCGGGAAGGTGAATACGATTTCCGCGAGGATGATCCCGGTCGCGCCATAGAGCCCGATATCGAAGGCCAGCCACGGGATGGCATCGAAAAAGCCCGACGTGATCAAGCCTTGATTGCCGAAGAGATATACCAGCGACAAGCCGTACAGCATCGTCGGCGCGAACAGGGGCAGCATGGCAACGATGCGAAAGAGTCCCTTCGCGGGAAGGCAGGTCCGCGTCAGCCCATAGGCATAGCCGAAGGCCAGCAGTACGCTGACAAGCGTCGACACCGTCGCGACATACAAGCTGTTCGTAAACGACGCAGCCAGCGCGGGTGTTTGAAAATAGCGGGCGAAAGAGGCAAAGCCAATGGGCCGCGTCACTTCGCGCTGCCAGTCCTCCGGACCCAAGACGGCGCCGTCGATGATCCAGTCGCCGCCCCGAAAGGAAACGGTCACCGGCGGGATGCTGAGAGGCTCCCCATTGTATTCGACCCGGCTGCAAGCGACCTCGGTGAATTCCCCGTCTTCGACCGCCGCCTCAAAGCCCTCGGCCCGTACCCTGCCCCCCTCGGCAAGGACCTCGATTTCGCCGTCGATAAGCGCCGCATCCCCTTGCAGCAGAATGGTGCGCCCGCCGATGCGCACATCGTCCGTGCCCCAAATGGCCACGCTGACTTCCGCGCTCATCGCACGCACGAAGAGCATGTACATGGGCAACAGCACCGTGCAGACCAGCCAAAACACCACCAGCGACATCAGCGCGCGGCGAATCCACTGCTCTCCGGATGCGCGCTGGCGCACGCGTTGCTCCCGCAGCATGGCAGCAAGGCTGAACAGGCGCATACGCGTCAGGCGGCTTGCGAGGCGGCGGCCGGTTCGGCGGAGGGAAACACGTGCAAGGCATCGGGAGGAACCTGCATGAACACCCGCTGGCCCGGCTCGACGTGCAGCGACTGGTACGCGCGAGGTTGCACATCTGCCTCGATATGGTCCGGCGCGCGGCCACGCTCATGTTCAAGCGTCAATGCAACACGATAGACCGCGCCGCGGAATTCGCCCCATGCCACCGTCACCGGAATGACATTTGCCGCTGCATGGCCATCTGGCACGAGGCTGATGCTTTCGGGCCGTACGGCCAACGTAACCGTCGCGCCCTGTTCATAGGGCAGCGCATCGCGCACCTGAATGCGGACTGCCCCAAGATGCAATGTGGTCTCGTCCGCAAGCGCACAGCCATGGATGAAATTCATGGCGCCGATGAAATCCGCCACGAAGGGATTGGCAGGCTTGTTATACAGCGTGCGCGGTTCTGCCTGCTGCATCACCTTTCCTTCATTCATCACCACGATCTCGTCGGCCATGGTCAAGGCCTCTTCCTGGTCGTGCGTGACCATGACCGTCGTGACGCCGAGCCGCTGTTGCAGCGAACGGATCTCGTGTCGAAGCCGCACCCGCACCCGCGCATCCAAGGCCGACAACGGTTCGTCCAGCAGGAGCAACGCGGGATTCGGCGCAAGGGCCCGCGCCAAGGCAACGCGTTGCTGCATGCCTCCGCTCAACTGCGCCGGATATTGATCTGCGGATGCCTCGAGCCCGACCAACTGCAGCATTTCCCTCGCACGCGCTTCCCGCTCGCGGCGGGGCATTCCCGGCGTGCGAACGCCATACATCACGTTCTTGAGCGCCGTCATGTTGGGAAACAGTGCGTACGACTGAAACACGATGCCGCAACGCCGGGCCGCGGGGGGCATGCGCGATACGTCGCGTTCCTCGATGTGGACGCTGCCCGCGGTCTGCTCTTCAAGTCCGGCGATAACCCGCAGCAACGTGGTCTTCCCACAGCCGCTCGGGCCCAGAATGCTGACGAAGTTTCCTGCGGCCACCTCGAGCGATACATCATCCACGGCCGCATGCTGGGCAAAGCGCTTGATGATGTGCTCGAGCCGGAGATACGGTGGCGCGCTGGGTCCCGTCATGACTCTTGCTTGCCCTCGTAGCGACGGCTCCATTCGCGCAAAATCCGTTCGCGGTTCTCCGCCGCCCACTCGAAGTCATTCTCGATGAGCTGCTCAGCGGGGTCATCGGGATAGCCCTGAATGGGCTCGACGTCCGTTGGCCGCGCGGTGATGGGATAGACCTCCGCATACATCCGCATGACATCCTCGCTGATCGCCCAATCCAGGAAGGTCTCAGCCGCCTTCTTCGTACGCGGCTTGCGGATAAGCGCGTTCGCCTCAAGATCCCAGCCCGAGCCTTCCCTGGGAAACACGGTGATCACGGGTTCGCCCTCGAGCGCCTGCTTCACGCCGCGGTAGCCGAAGCTGATGCCAATCGGGAACTCCCCCGTTCCCGCCAGCTTGGCCGGCTTCGACCCGCTGTGCGTATACATCGCGATGTTCTCATGAAGCCGATCGAGATAGGCCCAGCCCTCCTCTTCCCCCATCAATTGCAAGATTGCCGACACCGTTAGGTAGCCGGTCCCTGACGAGGCCGGGTTGGGCATGACGATCTTGTCCTTCAATTCTGGCCGCGTCAGGTCTTCAAAACTGGAGGGCGCCGGCAGGTCCTGCTTCGCGGTCTCGATGGTATTGACCACGATGCCCGTCATCCATGCCTTGATGCCCACCCAGTGCGGCGGAAAATTGCGCTGATCGTAGAAGCCCTCCTTTAGCTCGTCCAGTCCGGACGGCTCGTAGCCCTTCAACATCCCCGCACGGTCGCAGATCAGCAGACTCGTTGCCGCCAGGCCCCACACCACGTCCGCCTGCGGATTGTCCTTCTCCGCCATCAACTTCGCCGTCATGATTCCCGTCGAGTCGCGCACGATTTTCAACTCGATGTCCGGATGCTTCGCCTCGAAGTCCTTCCGGTATACCGCCACTTCATCATCCTCGAGCGCGGTGTACACCACGAGTTCCGCCGCAAAGGACGTCAGAGCCAAGGCCATGCCAAGAAAAAGCGCAAAATACTGCCGCAGCATAAATCGTCTCCCAACGGTTAAAGGTGAGGGCGAGTATAGGCAAGAGGCGTAAAGCATGGCGAGACGGGCTGTTAGAAAACGGTTAACGCCGAACATATGGCTCGGCAAAATAAAGCGCCCTCGCGCCTCTAAGGGAGCGAGGGCGCCTCACGAAAGGCGGTCATTTCTGTACCACTAAACGCAGCCGGCGAATTCCTGTCCGCGTACAAGGCGCATCTTAAGTTGCGGCAGGAGTTCGCCGTCGATGGTGCACTTGGCGCTGCAGAAGTGGACCGTGAGGACGCGGCGGTGCCCGTTCGTACGGTTCGGGCCGGAGCGGTGCAGCAGGCGCGAATGGAAAAACAGGGCGTCGCCCGGTTCGAGTTCCACCGCCATTTCGTCCGGATGGCCCGGCTCATAGCCCTGCGTCTTGAGCAGCCCAAAGTTCACGTCTTCGCCCGTCAAGAGTTCATGGTCGATCAAGTCTTGCTTGTGCGACCCCGGGATGATCATCAGCGTCCCGTTCTCTTCGCGCGTCGGATCGAGCGCTATCCACGAACCCATGATCAGGTCATGCGGATAGAAGTTGAAATAGGAGCTGTCCTGGTGGAAAGGATGCTCCGCCTCGAGACCGGGCGGCTTGTAGATCATCATCGTCAAGAATGCTTTGATGTCGGGCCCGATGATGTCCTCGACCGGATCCAACAGGTCGGGCGTCTCGGGATATCCCTTGAATACGTCGTCGTACCAGTCCGGCTGGAGCAGTTTCCACAGGCCCTTCTCCGGATCGTCGACCTCCACCTTGCCCCGGTGCACGCGCACGTCTTTCACGAGCATCTTTTCGCCGCCCGGCGGAATATCGCCATTGGCAATCTCGGCGGCCCGCTTCTTATAGGCTTCCACCCGCTCCTGCGTCAGCACGTTGCGGACGATGATATAGCCTTCCCGGTCGTAGTGCTCTTTTTGTTCGTCTGTCAAATGCATGGTTTCCGTTGCCTCCCTCGGATCCCTTCTCAGGGCGGAAATACTCTAGCACAAGTTCCAATAATGTCAAGCCCTCACCCGTTTATAACGCGAGCTTCATCAAGTCTTCATAGAGGCTGCCTAGCCACCTTAGGCCACTGGTGGTACAACAAGGTAAGCCTGACTCTGGAGGGACATCACATGAATCGACATGCTGGGTATGCGTTGACCGCAGTTTTCGCACTGACGGCTATCGTAGCATGGCCATGCCGCGCGCAGGGTCCCATCACCGACTTGGATGGATCGGGCCGCGTCGACGCGGCGGACATTCAAATGGTCATCAACGCGGCGTTGGGGTTGCTGCCTTCAGACGGGCACGACGTCGACGGTTCTGGCGCCGTGAACGCAACCGACGTGCAGTTGGTGATCAATGCCGCTCTGGGCCTGCTGCCGCCTGAGCCCCAGCCCGGCCCCACAGGCAATGCCTTCGGCCCAATGGGCATCAATATCCATTATGTCAACTACTACGACCAAGTCATGTACTTCCCTGAAGTGACGCGCCAGGGCTCGCGCTGGATCGTTTTCAATCCCGAGTCGGGCGAGTGGAGCTTGCCGGAAGACGACCCCCGCCAGAACCTCTCGGTAGATGAAAATGGCTACCCCACCGAACTCGCCCCGGATCAGGGCGTGCGCATGATCATCTTCATGGACAGCGAGGTGATGCCCGCCGGCGACTATACGCTTGTGTGGGAAGGCAGCGGAACGCTCGAAATCGATGGCAATGGCGCACGCACCGTGTTCGAGCCAGAGGATGCCAGTCCGCAAGCGGTCAGCATTCCGCCATCTGAGAGTCTGGAAAACTACCTGTTCCTGGCCATCTTGGCGACGGACCCCGCAGACCCGGTTCGCAACATTCGCATGTATGCCCCCGGCTACGATCCGGAGACCGCGCCGCTCTTCATGCCCCATCTGGCCGAACTCGCCAACGAACTGGGCAAGGACATTTGGGTGTGCGTTCCGCATGCCGCCACCGAAGACTACATCCGGCAGATGGCCACCCTATTCCGGGACCGACTCGAGCCGGACCGGCGCATCTGGGTGGAATACACCAATGAAGCCTGGAACTCCATCTTTTCGCAGTTTGATTGGCTTGCTGCCGAAGCCGAACGCGTGGCGCAAGAGGAGAACCGCGAAGACTTCTACCTGTACCACATGTACGGACGCTATGCCATACGCGCCCTAGAAATCTTCGAAGAAGTGTTCGACGGCGGCGACCGCGTTGTCGCCATCATGTCCGGCTTCAGCGCATGGTCCGACCCGCTTCGCATGACGCTTGATGAGGTAGAACGTCTCGGCAAAACCGATGTCATCGAGACGGTTGCCATCGCTCCGTACTTTGGACTGAACGCAGAAGACAACTCCGACCCCATTCTGCTCGCCCTTCGCAGCGCCCTGCCCGAGATCACGGAGGAAGAATGGGCGGACATCTTCCCGCTTATTGAAGAGCGCGCCGTTTCCATCATGCGTCCGGGCAATGAATATGGCGACGAGATGCTGGCGAACCGCGCCATGGCCCAGGACTTGGGCGTGCCCCTCACCTGCTACGAGGCCGGGCAGCACTTCGTCAATTGGTACTACAGCCAACCCGAACTCATGGAAGAACTCGGCGATGTCTTCGTCGAACTGAACGCCCGGCCAGAGATGTATGACGTCTACCAGGGCTACCTCGACGAATGGCAGGCCTTCGGCGGCAGCACGATGACCATGTTTCACTTGGCCGGATCGTGGTATGGCCTCGAGGCCTTCGGGCATATGCGTTCTGTCTTGCAGCCCATCGAGGAGGCCCACAAATACCGGGCACTGCTCGACTGGCTTGCCGCGCAGGCGCCATGACGCGGCGCGTCCGGTCGTCCCTTACCCAAAATCCCTCGAGGCCTCGTCCCAGCGCTTGTGGACGGGGCCTTCTTGCATGAAGCGCGTCAGCGTTTCGAGGCGCCGCACCATGTCGTCGTCGACCTGATGCTCCAGGCGGCAGGCCTCGCGGTCCGCCGAGGCCGCGTCAAACCGCAGCACCTCGCGGAAGAAACTCTCTAGGGTCCGGTGCTTGGCCTCGAGCTTCTCCCCCAGCGCATGCCCGGCATCGGTCAGGTCGACGAAGCGGTACGACTCATGCTCGACCAGCCCCTTGTCCGCCAAGTCGCGAATGGCGCGCGATGCCGCCGGCCGGCTCACGCCTGCATGCTCGGCAATGTCGCTCACCGTGCATACCTTCGCCTCTTGGAGCAGGTCCCAGATCGTCTCGACATACTGCTCCATCGAGGGGCTCGTCTTGCGCTC
>CAZLBS010000055.1:7359-11663 GCA_964557505.1 uncultured Nitrospiraceae bacterium
ATGGGTCGGCAATCGGTCATCGCCCGACCGCGGCACAGGCCCGGTCAAGGCCTGCACCTTATCCCGCTTCCAGCGCATCCACGTCCCGCAGACGCTTCAGCACCGGTTCCGTGATCGGAAACTCGCCGAGCTTCACATACTCCACGTGGCCATCCATGAAGAGCACATTCGCGCCCATCTGCCCTGGCCCGGGCTCGGCAATCATCACGGGCAATTCACTCTGCGTCGTCGCATACGCCGCCGGATTGTTGATATCGCAAATGAAGCGGTCCGTCACGCCTTCCTCCAGCCGGTACAGCGTGTCGCTATCGCACACGCCGTCACCTTCTGCCACAGTCAGCTCGTCTCCCGGGCGCTCGCCTTCCTGGACCTTCTCGCCATACGCATCCAAAAAGGCCAGCATCTGCGCTTCCGTCTTCACGGCAAACGGAATGTACCAGTAGTTGTCGCCAAGCACGCGCCCGATGCCCGGCGCCGTGCGCTCCATCGCCGGCGGAGCCAGCGCATCGTCCCCGCTTTCAGCCGCTTGCGTAGCGCCCACATCCCCAGGGCCTTGCGCGGATACCGGCGCCGGTTCAATGCCAACCACCAAATACAGAATGACGCCCACCGCAAAAAATAATATCAGCAACGACAACGTAACAATCATCACCCGGCGTGCATACGGCATTACATCTCTCCCAATCATTAAACGTCCAAACCTAATGCCCATACCCGCGCAAGACCCTTGCCAATGTCTCCTTTGCCCGGGTTCCGTCCGCCCCCGCTTGACCCCGCCAGCGTACATGCCTACCATAGCAGTCATACGGTCCGCCCCTCCCGCGGACACGCCGCCTGGGGATGCGCCACATGTACCGAAATGACCAGCCTACCCTCGACGATCAACTCGGCCGCGCCGGCCTCGTCAAAAGCCTGGGCGATGCCCTCGCCACCTGCGAGCCGCCTCACGTCTTCGGCGTGCACGGAGACTGGGGCGCCGGCAAAACAAGCTTCCTGCACCAACTGCATCTGTACCTGACAGGGACGTGTCCGGAGGGCGGGCTGCATGAGGAGGGCGCAACCAACCCGAGAACGAGAAAGACGTACACGGAAGAGATGTTTGGCTCGAATTGGAAACCAGCCCAGCACGTGGTAGTTGTTTGGTTCGAGGCCTGGCGGTACCAACAAGAAGCCGCACCGATTGTCGCCCTGCTGCAAGAGATTCGCGCGCAGCTTCCCTTGTATGCCAAGTGCCTAAATCAAGCTGGCAAGATCGCGAATGTAGCGATTCGAGGCGCCCTTCTGAGCCTCGAAGACTTGACCAAGAAGATTGGGTTTCAGGCGTCCAAGATCGAGCAAGCAGGCCAAGAATGGGAACAGAGCAACCTCGCGATGCAGCTTCCTTCGCACGTCATCCGCGAGCAACTCGAAGCCGCCCTGCACACCCTCATCAAGGAAACAAAGAGTGAAGATATCAACAACCGCACGCACCCGCCGCGAATCGTCATCCTTATTGACGACCTAGACCGCTGCGAAAGCGACACCGCCTACGCGCTCCTCGAGGGCATACATGCTTGGCCCAACTCCCAAGACTCGACAAACTGGAGCGTCTGGGGTCTCTCAAACTCAGCGGCTGCACGGGCCTGAACGACTTGAGCGCGCTTGAGGGGCTGCGGCCGGGTGTTACGGTTCAGCTACCAGATGGGAACGTTTTCACATGGAAGTAAGGCGGGCAGAGCGGCCGTGTTGTCCTATGCCATAGCTGTCTGCGAAAGTTCGTTGGCCTGTACAGCCCGGGCCGTCAGATGCACTTGCGTTAACGGACGAGACGGAGTTCGTCCCTTCCCCGTGCGGTGATGGCGGCGGCGATGAGCAGGGCCGCGGCCAGGGCCAATCCCCACGCGCTGCTGGCTGGGACGGGCTGGGCGACTTCCACTTCGGCGGGCGGACTCGTGATGGCGACCATGGTGGCGGAGTCGGTGGCTTGCACGGTGTAGACCGCGCTGTCTTCGGGGGTGACGCCGGCAAGGGTGAGTTCGGGCCCTGACGCGATGGGCGCGCCATCCTTGAACCATTGGTACGTAACGCTGCCTTGCGCATCGGCGACGGCGGCGCTCAGGGTGATGGTGCTGCCGTTGGGCGCTTGCGTGCTTTGCGGCTCTTGGATGAAGCGCATGAAGGTCAACTCGAGACCAAGGCTGTTGGCATTGGCGCGCTCTGTCGAAACGAAGAAGCGGTCTTCGAAGTCCTGCCCCGTTTCAAGGTAGTCGATGCCGCTTCCGACCGGCACATTGACGACGCGCGCCTTGTCCATGCCGGGCGTCTGCGAATCGACAAAAGCCATGGTGCTCGAGCCGCCGCCATCGAGGTTGAGCGCGTCGTTGGCGCCGAAGTACAGCATCCACTGGCCCAGTTCCTCGATGCTGGCGCCCTGGCTGCCGCTGCGCCGCCCGTCGACCACCAGCATGATCGCCGTGCGCTTGTCCGTGCTTAGGCCGATGGACGTACGCGGTTCCCGCGCCGGCCCGCTCGTCACGGGCACGCCCCCTTGAAGGCAAAATCCGAAGCCGCCCACTGCCGTGTCCACATCGCTGATGTCGAAGCCGTTCGGCGCGGGCAGGATATCCGCCGTGCCGTCGGTGCGGTAGATGAAGGCCGGCGTCCCAGTGCCGGGCGATACCAAAACCCCCTCGGACACGGCCAGCCCCTGGATGTCGGCGAGCGTTTCGGCGCTGGGCGGCGCAGGCCACGGACTCCAGCCGGTCGCATTGATGGCGAGGGCCATGGAGCGGCCATCGGCGCGCGCGGCCGCTAGAAAATCGCGCGTGCGCTGCCGCCGCGTTTCGGTGTCGTTCGCCACCCATTCCGGGTCGCGCGGCGTCGTAAAGAAATCAAGCGAAGGCGTGTCGAGGTCAATCTGCAGCGCATGCGCCTCGACGGGGACGGGCGTCTCGATGCGCACGAACGCATACCGCACGCCCGGATAGATAAACGATTCGCCCGCCCAATCAAACGTGCCCGAAGGCACAGCCCCCGCGGAGCCAGACACCAGCATTGCCACTACGCACCACAAGCAACCGCGCATCACAGCGCCCTCCTCTTCCCCAAGAGACCGGCAATCTAGCATGGTCACGTCAGAAGTTGGTTAGCCGCCATTGCGTCGAGCCACATTCTAGCCGATAGCAAGCGCAATCTTTCCGAACTGGGCGCCAGATTCCATCTTAGCCATGGCGGCGCGCGCCTCGCTCAGGGGAAAGGTGCTGTCCATGACCGGGCGCAATTGTTGTTGGTTGACGGCTTCGACCATCTGCCGGTAGCCCTCGTCGGCGCCCATGGTTGCGCCCATGATGGTGAAGTGATTGAGATACAGCGCACTAAGGTTGACGGTGGCTTCCTTGCCCGTGGTCACGCCGGCATGGACTGCCCGCCCGCCCCGGCGCATGGCCGCGAAGTTGATGGGCCAGGTCTCAGCCCCGGTCGTGTCGATCACCACATCGACGCCCTTGCCGCGCGTGGCTTCGCGCGCCTTCGCGGCCACGTCTTCGGCCGTGTAGTCGATGCATGCCGCCGCCCCAAGATCGGCTGCCCGCCGCAGCTTTTCACGGGAAGAGGAGGTTACGATGGCCCGGGCGCCAATGATGCCGCACAGCTGCAAGGCTGCCAGCGCCACCCCGCCGCCGATGCCGTGAATGAGCACGCTCTCTCCAGGCTGCGTTTGCGCCCGTGTCACGAGCATGTTCCACGCCGTCAAGTGCGCCAAGGAAAGGGCAGCCGCTTCGGCGTCAGAAAGATGCGCCGGCTTCGGCATGAGCTTGCTCGCCGGCACGCTCACATACTGCGCGAAGGTCCCTTGCCGGTGCGCGCCAAGAATCCCAAACGTCGGGCTGATGTTCTGTTCGCCCCGGCGCGTCCATTCATCCTCGCCGTTGAATCCGGGATTGACGATGACCGCCTCGCCTTCATGCCATTGCTTGACGCCGTGGCCAAGCGCCCGGACCACCCCGCAGCAATCGCTCCCTAGCACATGGGGAAAGGCCATTTCGACGCCCGGCCGCCCCTTGCGAATCCAGATGTCGAGGTGATTGAGCGCCGCCGCCTTGACCTCGAGCAGCACCTCCTGCGAGGCAGGTTTCGGCTCGGGCGCCTCCCCCACTTCCACCACCTCCAACCCGCCATTCGCATTGATCACTGCCGCCTGCATGCATGCCTCCTGAGCTTCCCCACCGTCAGTTGACGCCCCCGCAATTGTTGTGCTACCGTTATGAATCCGCGCGGGAGTAACTCAGTGGTAGAGTGCAACCTTGCCAAGGTTGAAGTCGCGGGTT